>CAUPXG010000008.1:0-65412 GCA_963515155.1 Streptococcus oralis
GCCATGTTGAGAATCGAATTACAATAGCAACTATTATTGACGGGCAGATAAAAAAAGTACAAGTTGACGCCATTGGTTTTGATAGTAATGGCAAGATTCGTATCCAAGACTATACTGCATCTAGCAATATTTCTTCCAAACGCCAAGCGATCCTCGATAATATCGAAAGAAATGGCGGAGTCATTGTTGGTAAGGGGAAAGGCAAATTTGTTGGCGGTGTAGAAATTCCGAAGGGAACTAGGATTGATGTAATTAAAGGAGGGTCACAGTTCTCGCCAGAGTGGCAGATGTACTTAAATGAATTTCCAAAACATGGTTTAACTCAATCAGATATAAATAACGTTATAAAAATTAAGCCGGATATTGAAAGAGGTATTGTACGTCAGAAACCTCAAGATTATTTATCAAGAGAATATTTGGAACAGCATAAAAAATTATTTGATGATGGCGTTGCTGCATTTGTGAAAGATGATTTCTTTATCCAGAAATTTGGTAATTTTGGTCGAGAGGATGGAGCTTTTGTTTTTCCTAAAGATGTGGCAAAGGCCATGATTAAAGAGGCGGACGGAAATCCGAGAAAATTAGAGGCTTTATTGGGACTGGATGAGGGAAGTCTAGGAGACACTCCCAAAATGGTGCTTCCGCAGGAAGTACATAATTACAGAATTCCTGATGGAAATGAGGGGGGATCACGTGACAACTCGCAGTGGCGACCAGGAGGGAAAACATATCCTGGAGGAGTTCCAGAAGCAGTAATTGACCCAGTTCCAAAAGATAAGGTAACATTAGTAGATGTTTGGTAAAAGACAAAGGAGATAAGAATGGAATCAATTTATGTAAGTCAAAAAGATATGTTGGAAATTTGTCAAGATGGTGATAAGTATTTCTTGCGTTATCCAACTTTTAATATTACCTGCCCAGAAGTGATTAGAGAAATTCCCAAAGAAGCTGCAGATAGTTACATGTCGGGAGAACATACTGGCAAAGAGTTGATGAATTATGCGCAATATGGTTTTTGGAAATCTAAAAAACAGTACACACAAGATGAGTCTAGTAAGCTCTTCATCGAAGATCATCCTTCCTTTATTTTAAAAAATCCAGGAAATACTCGTCGTCTTTTTACAGCAGAGGAATTTAGACAAATTGTCACCCAAGCAATTGTTTCAGAACTGGAACCTAGCGAACTTGACGCAATTGGTATAGTTGATAGTCATTTAGAGCTTCTTCTGGTGGATCCAGTTGGCTGGGAGGAAGAGATAGAAGCAGTCCATTTGGAAATTCTGCAAGAAAAAATTAATAATTACATTCACTTCCTCGAAAGCAAGCAGTATGTGGCACGATATGGCGATAGTTTTGACAAAAAAGTTATCCATATCACATTCCAGTATTCTCCATCTGATAACGGATTGGCCTTTCTCGCGGCGGTCCAGAAAGTATTACAACCCACTGATATGAGCTTAAAGATAGAATTACCGGAGTAATAAAGGGAGCGGAAACGCTCTCTTTTTGTGGTATAATGTAATATAGACAGCACCGAACAGAAGTCCTATAATCTAGTAGAAATCCTAGATGGCAAGGCAAGTCCCATTCAAGCCGCTAAGGATGTCTATGATGGTCGTATAAAAGCTGTTAAGGAGATGCTGGCTAAAAAGGATCAGTTATCTGATGAGCAAATCAAGGCCTTGGAAGGCAAGAGTGCCGAGGAAATTGTAGCCGTTCGTTATCCTGGGCAACTGCCAGACTATCAGAGACTCAAAGCCAGTCGCTACTACGAAGAGAATAAGGAAAGTCTTCAGTATGTGGATATGGCCCTCAAAGTTGTAGCCTTTTTAGGTATGGCAGGAGGAACAATCTTCGCTCCTGTGACAGGAGGGACCTCGCTAACAGTCACCTATGCTAGTATGGCCTACTTAGCAGCTGATAGTGCTTATTCGGCATTTAATGGTCATACGATGATTACCGGAAATCAGTTATCGACAGAGGATCGAGTATGGGCAGGTATTGATGCAGCAGTCACTCTTGTGAGTATGGGTTCGGCAGGTTATCTGGCCAAACTAGCTAAGAGTGGAAAGAACGGCTCTACGGTATTGAAAGGTCTAGCAACCGCAGGGAAACATGCGGATGATGTAAACGATGTTTCCAAGGTGATCTACTCCTTTGCGACAGATAAAGATCCGAACGCAGCGCTTCAGAATTTGGTGTTGAGCCAAGTGATGGGCATTGGGATGAAGTCGGCAGGGAATTATATTGGTAAAAAATTTGGAGCACCAGCCGTAGATCTACCAGGTGCTAAATCATCTCATCTGGATATCCCACTTCAAGGCAAGCAAATACCCAAGCTGGATCCAGCTAATGTACGTTTGAGTAGTAGGCCAGATCTGCATCTAAAAGCCAGCCCAGCTGATGGGACCCTGGCTAAGCTGAAAACCCATCCACCAGTCAGCGTGGATGTACCGAAGATGAAGCAGATTAGGGCTGATTATAATGATTATGTCGCTCACAAGACGAGCTTGGGAGAAAAACCACTCTCTATGTCAGATTGGAAGGTAAAAAATAACTTATCTGAACAAAATTTTGCTAACTACAGAGAGTTTTCAACTACAAAGATTGATGACTTCAAGACAAATTTCAAAGATGTCGAGACTAGGATAACCGTTGAGACACGTAATGCGGCAGGAGAAATTCAACGTATCCAATTAAAAGCAGTCGGTGTAGATGAAACTGGAAAAATTCGTATTCAAGATTATACAACTGCAAAAGATGGTTTATCCATTAAACGTCAAGATATTCTGGATAATCTATCGAAATATGGTGGTACTATCGTAGGTGAAGGAAAAGGTCGCTTTACAGGTGGCACTAAAATTGAACCAGGGACTCGGATTGAGATTATTTCTCACAAAACATCGGATATTTCAATTGAGCATGTATCACCAGAAATCAAAAAGGCGACATTCGCAAAATTCGATGAACTTGCAAGTCGGGAAACAAGGTGGAATACAGCAGAGAAACAAGCGGCATTTAAGGAAACTTTTGATATGTATGCGGAACGTGCTGTTAAAGAAGGAGCAGTCCCAAATAAAGAAACCTTTTATAAGATGTATGAGGCTAGACAGTACGATTATCCAGATGTATACAAAGCGGCGATTAAGCAGCCCTATTTAGAAGGGGGAGCTTCCTCTGTTGTAAACGGACAAAGTATAGAAGATTTCGTTTTTGGTGAAAAAGGTTCTTCTGTAGGACGTGTAACCAAAGATGGGATTGGCCAAGGAAACTTCACAACAAGTATTGTAGAAGATTCTGCCCTTTTGTATGATAAGAATGGTGCTCTGAAATCAGGTCATGAGATTGCGACAGTTAAAGGTGTGAGTGAAAATACTTATAAATCAGGTATCTATCAATATGAATATAGTCCTGAGTTGGTTAGAAATATGGATAAAGCAGGCTTGATACAGTTTCCAAACGGTGATACGCCAGGATCTTCATCTTTGAATATCCCGGGGGCCAAAACGTGGGCTGGTTCTGACATTAAGATGTCTGAGAGCGAACTGCTGATGCCGTCAATTGATATGAAGGGGCATTCCTACGATGAGTTTCTATCTGCGATTGAACGTCAAGGCTATTATGAAATCAAAAATCCACGTGTCTATAAGCCTGGCACTAATGAAACTGAGCAAGTTGAGGGGATTTTTAGAATTAATCAATGGAGTAACTAAATGAAAATATATGAATTACCAGAGCCTAAAGATTATCAATCTTTTATTAATTTTTATCGTAATGTGATGGAAGAAGGGAAAGAGGAAGAAGCCTTTTTAGGCACAAATCCAAAATATCGTATATGGCAAAGGGACTCTTATGAACTTGATAGTACAGATATTGGAGTATTAATGGAATATTGCTTATTCCCTCTGTATGCAGAAGGTGATAGGGATATAGTGAGAAGAACCTTTGAAATCTTAAAAGATTTTAGCTTATCGGTTGACCTAGTCAAATTAGATAAGGTAACTGATTATATTTCTATGCAAGGCAGTCGTTTAAGAAGATATACAAGCCTTCCCTTTGTTATTGAAACAGATGAGTTGGTAAGAAATATTATAGAAAGTATTTCAAAATTATCAGATGAACAGAAACGTACTTATACCTATGAAAGACTATGTAATGTATTAGACCGTAGTCCGTTATACAGACAGTGTGATGAAGAAAAGGTAGAGAAGATTCTTAAGGAATTCAAGGAAAAATACTACAATCCACCTAAGGTAGTAAAAACCATTAAAACAGTTGAGGAAATTGTACTAGACGTTACAAGTATCGATGCGATGGGTGTTTCAGATGACCATCTAGAGTTGTTGTTGATTGATGAAAACAAATGGATAGAGTCATTAGAAGAAGAGCATCTCTTGAAACTTCAAGAAAAACTCAATAACTATATCTACTTCCTCGAAAGCAAGCAGTATGTAGAACGATACGGTGATAAGTTTGACAAAAAAATCATCCATATCACATTCCAGTATTCTCCATCAGACAACGGTCTAGCATTCCTCGCAGCTGTTCAGAAAGTATTGCAACCCACAGATATGAGTTTGAAGGTAGAATTACCGGAGTGATAAAGGGGGCGGAAACGCTCTCTTTTTGTGGTATAATGAGACTATATTTATAAAAAGATTATTTAGCATTTCTAAATAGCGAACTACTCATGCCGTCAATTGATATGAAGGGACATTCTTACGATGACTTTTTATCTGCGATTAAACGCCAAGGCTATTATGAAATCAAAAATCCACGTGTCTATAAACCAGGCACTAATGAAATTGAGCAAGTTGAAGGAATTTTTAGAATTAACCAATGGAGTAAATAAATGCAGACATATAAATTGAAAAATAAAGAGAATTATAAATATTTTGTCAAACATTATCTAGAGGTGATGAAGGAAGGAAAAGAGGCAGAAGCATTTCTAGGAACAGAAGCTAAGTATCGTTTTCGGCAACGAGATTCTTATGAACTTGACAGCACAGACATTAGCGTATTGATGGAGTATTGTTTATACCCTCTGTATGTAGAAGGTGATAAAGATATAGAGAGAAGGACATTTGAGATATTAAAAGAGTTTTCTTTAAGTATTGATGAAAAGAAAATATGGCAAGTTACGGAATATTTATTGCTTCAAGATTTCATTCTGGCGGAATATAAGCCTCTTCCTTTTGAAATTGATACAAGAAAATTAGTTCCTCTTATACTTGATACAATAGAAAAACTTCCTAACGAGTTAAAAACTAGTGGATATTATGGTCGATTAATTGGAAATATTAAATCAATTCCTTCTTTCAAGTATTATGAGGTGGAAAAGGTAGAGAAGATTCTTAAGGAATTCAAGGAAAAATACTACAATCCATCAAAGGAGTAAAAACCATTAAAACAGTTGAGGAAATTGTACTAGACGTTACAAGTATCGATGCGATGGGTGTTTCAGATGACCATCTAGAGTTGTTGAGATATATTAAAAATAAAAGAAGAGGCTCCGCTCAACAGTTACCAAGAGTATCAGGAATGGTAGGAGAAACACGTAAAATAGATTTGGAAGGAATCCACCAGGGCTTGGAGACTGTCAAAAGTGTGGGCAAGAATGTTTCTGATTTTTTCAATGGTGGTCTGAAGGCGGCCTCATCCTTGTTTGGATAATAGGAGAAAATAAATGGATAAGATACAAAAAGATATTAATGATGTACTAGAAACAACGCGAGGATGGAATATATTAGTAATGATTTTCGTAATGCCATTATTTCTTGGTTTATGTATACTTGCACCTCATCTTGCGATTAGTTCAGGAATATATATGAGTAAGAATAGTATAACTTTTTTGCAGCCGCTTACTGAATTAGAGTATCAACTAATCATCCCAGAAAAAGTTTTTGGTATTTCATTTTTTGTTTATTGGGCGATGTATATGATTATGTATATCATTTCAAAAAGAAATAGAATTTATGCTTATATACTCAATTTACTCGTCTTATTCACTCTTATTCATTTAAGCATTTTTGGACTATTTTTAGGCTTGCAATTCTTTGTTCCTTTTTTAATCATTCGGATTATTTATTGGCTAGCTTATTCCGTAGCAGTTGTCTATATTATTTATAGTCTCATAACAAAGTCATATACTAGAGTTTTTGATATTGACAAGGAGAAAATAAAGAAATATACAAATGTTATCTTGGCATTATGGTTTATAAATTTTATTGCTGGTATTCTTATTTCAGGGTTTAAAAATTTACTTGCTCATTTACTTTTGGCTATATTACCCATCGCTCCAATCTTTCTCATTATTATCTTAATATCATTGAGTAAATCAACATTCTCTTCACTATTTAATCTTAATTCAGTCAATAAAAACCAAGAGAAGTACCGTGAGGAATATGGCTATACCATTGAAGAATGGTACGGGAAAAAGTCAAAAATGTACAAGGAATATGTTAAGAAGTCTAAAAAGAGATAAAGGTTTGTAGATGCTATTTCTAGTCTCTTGGCAGAGGATCGGACCTGGTTATTCTGATTCTAGATGAAGCACCTGAAAATAACTCAGGTGCTTTTCTATACTTTTTACTAATTGATTAACTATTCTGGTATAATGGGTTAAGGACGGATTACTTACTAGCAAATACTCAAGGAGCTAAAAATATAGCTTATGGTGCTGTGGACGTGGTAGAATCGGGGGTGGAGTCTATCGGAAATGGGATCCACCAGGGCTTAGAGACTGTCAAAAGTGTGGGCAAGAATGTTTCTGATTTTTTCAATGGTGGTCTGAAGGCGGCCTCATCCTTGTTTGGATAATAGGAGAAAATAAATGGATAAGATACAAAAAGATATTAATGATGTACTAGAAACAACGCGAGGATGGAATATATTAGTAATGATTTTCGTAATGCCATTATTTCTTGGTTTATGTATACTTGCACCTCATCTTGCGATTAGTTCAGGAATATATATGAGTAAGAATAGTATAACTTTTTTGCAGCCGCTTACTGAATTAGAGTATCAACTAATCATCCCAGAAAAAGTTTTTGGTATTTCATTTTTTGTTTATTGGGCGATGTATATGATTATGTATATCATTTCAAAAAGAAATAGAATTTATGCTTATATACTCAATTTACTCGTCTTATTCACTCTTATTCATTTAAGCATTTTTGGACTATTTTTAGGCTTGCAATTCTTTGTTCCTTTTTTAATCATTCGGATTATTTATTGGCTAGCTTATTCCGTAGCAGTTGTCTATATTATTTATAGTCTCATAACAAAGTCATATACTAGAGTTTTTGATATTGACAAGGAGAAAATAAAGAAATATACAAATGTTATCTTGGCATTATGGTTTATAAATTTTATTGCTGGTATTCTTATTTCAGGGTTTAAAAATTTACTTGCTCATTTACTTTTGGCTATATTACCCATCGCTCCAATCTTTCTCATTATTATCTTAATATCATTGAGTAAATCAACATTCTCTTCATTATTTAATCTTAATACAGTCAATAAAAATCAAGAGAAATACCGTGAAGAGTATGGCTATACCATCGAAGAATGGTATGGGAAAAAGTCAAAAATGTACAAGGAACATGTTAAAAAATCTAAAAAGAGATAAAGGTTTATAGATTTTTTGTTAAAAGGAGAGAAAAAATGAAGAAGTTAGTTGTCGTCATCTTGTTATTGGTTCTTGGAGCTTGCTCTAATGGAAAGGAAGCAGGGGGAACAGAGAAAAGTACACGCGAGACAGTTGTAAACAAAGAGAAAGAATTGAAATTTGTAGTAGCACCACAATATGAAGGCCAAACGTCAGATTTAATTGAACTTGGTAAAAAATTGACCAAAGAACATCCAGAAATTGGAAGTAAGGGAAATATGGCTATCTACTTTACAGGAGCCGTCTCAGATGGTAGAGCAGCACTAATGCTCGTCAATAAAACTGATGTAGATATCAAAAAAGATTTGGAGTTTTCACTGAGCTGGTCCTATGATGGCAAGGCCATTTTTGATAATCAAAAGATTAGCTATACTATCAAGGATAGTGGTGAGTTACCTTCTTACACAACTACATTAATTTTGTTACCACTTAATTCAGAACAATTGGAGCTTGTTGATTCGATGTCAGATCCCTCTAAGATGACACTTTCAATGTCCGATGTGAAGAGCGTAGAATAAGATAGGAGTTGAATATGACAACAGAAACCATTTTATTTTTATTTGCTACCATCGTTATTCTTTTATCCTTGATCTTTTTATCTGGTACATATCTCTACCTTTATTTTCGGGATAAAAAGATGGTACGTCTTGCCAAATCGTCTGTTAAGGGAACGGTTGTGGGCTATAGTAATTTTCAGGCTGGGAATCCTCCGATTGTTGAATATACGGTTAACGGAACTACTTATAGCAAACCATTACGGTATTTTATGATTAGAACGGTTTCGCTTCCATGGGGCCCTATAAGTGCATCTGATAACTTTACAAGAGAGGACATGTTGGCAAATTCCCTAACCTTTTATCGTAATTCTTTTATATCGTTTAATAACTTAATGCGAACGCATTTCCCAGTCTATTCGAAGATGACGGTATGGTATGATCCTGAAAAACCAAACAGGGCTTATGTGGAACGATACTGTGGGATCAACAAACTTTATAAATTGTTGGGCATTGGTAGTGCTATATTGTTAATCATGGTCTACGCTGTTGTAGTGCTTGCTTATTTGTTAAAGAGGTGAGGTATAGATGTCAAAAGCTAGTCAACAAGCTGCAATTCGATCGCAGATTAGTTCAGCTCAATCAAAAAAAGAAGGTTATTTAGAAGAGGCAAAAAAAGTCAAGGAAATATATGACGAGTTACGGAAAATTAAAAGTGAATTTGTTAAGCAGAAAAAAGCTGTAGCTTCTAAAAAAGATGAATATGATGAATCTTGGACTGGAAATTTGCATGATACGAAATTTGTTACACCCGCAGGTAATCTGATTTCATATTTTGATTCTAGTATTAAGGCCATGGACGAAAATATTGATGAGTTACTCATAAAAATTAATGAGTATGAGAATAAAGCTTTGGAGATGGATGGACTTATTGGTCAGCTAGGAATATTGTTAAACAATATAAGTGGTTGGATTGAAAGTTTCTTCAACTAACTGCAAAATTTCATTAACCACCTGAATTTATTTCAGGTGGTTTTCTTTTGTTTTTCTCATCTTCTCACGGTATTGCCCATGTGGTATAATGAGACAAGGGTTGCTCCTCGTTTCAGACGAGTTCATGGAATTCAGGATAAGTTAGCAGGTGAGATGAGTATTTCTGTCAGTCTCCTATCTACCTGTTAACAACTGTCAAAAGTAAAAGGAGATTGTAGATTGGTTTTATTTGTATTAGGGATTTTGGTTTTGCTCATTCTAATCTTAAAAAGGAAACAGAAAACTGCTAAAAAATCTGAAGGAAACGCCAAGAAAAGAAATTGGCTATTAATAGGTTGCTTATCCATAGTGATCCCAATCGTAATCTTCACAGTGTTCAGTCCAATTTTTGCTCTAATGGATATGTGGGGGCTATTTGCCCATGCAAGTCGAACTGAGATTGAGCAAGCTGTGCATCGTTCTTATCAAAATTACGGTCTTACAGGACAGTTTGAGTTAGAAAAATACGAGAAAAACTATACAAGTGTGGGAGGATTTATAATCCATGGTAGCTACAGTGAAAATATAGCTGGAAAAACCTATCAGGTTAAAACTCGATTTAAATACTATACTCGCTTTTCGAAAAGTGAAACATATGGAAAGACAGATGCAGAGGTTGATTACAAAAATGGTAAAAAAATTTATGATGTTTTCCCAGAATTAGCCTATTTAGGGATTGAGGTTAGTCCAGGCACCAGTGAATTTTTAAAAACACTGGACAGTTCAATCAAAGATCCTAAACTGCCTGATTTGAAGTATCAAGGTATTGATTTTGAATTTAATAACCAATCTGATAATATCTATCTTTATAATGAAATATTAGAGGAAAATCAAAGCAAGGGTCAGGCTCTGCAAGGAATGTATCCAATGGATGCTCAATATCTTTTCCAAAAAGAGATTTTTATACCAACATTTGAATTTCAGTATTTCGTTCCAAAAGAAAAAAGAGATCTCTTGTATGATGACTATCTTAAAGAGCTTGAAGCGCTCATGAAGGAATTTTTTGCCAACCAACCCCTACCACGAGGTCTTTATGCTGTCAAAATTGCTAAATATAAAGAGGATAAACTTGTCAGTGATAGTGGTGTATACTATGTGAAGATTGAAAATCGTCAAGTTGTAAAGCTGTTGCAAAAATTAGAATAGGAGTTGCTAGGGATAGGTCTAGGTCAGTTATTCATGAAAGAGGCATTTTTGATTTACAAATTTCAACAAGATATTAGCTAGCCTTGTTTCTGCAGCTCTTTCAGTTTATTCTTCCACCTGAATGATGTTCAGGTGGGTTTCTTTTGTTTTTCTCGTCTTCTCACGATATCACGCATATGGTATAATGGAGAAGGACATTTTCTTTTTATTTCTAGAAATACGTATATTTTTTGAAAAAGCACAAATGCTTTCAACAGTAGAAAGTATTTGAGGGATGATCAACGTTGGGAGGCTTTGCAATGAAATTTTCGAAAAAAGCGGTATTTATTGTCATGTTGGTGGGAGTTCTCTTACTTACTCCTTACCTAGGCTATAAATACTATGTGAATAAATATGTTGATCCATACTCTACTTTTTTGTTAAAGAGAAAGATAGTGGACTACAAATATATCGAGGATGGGAAAGCTTTGGCGATTAAGTGGGACTATGATAATCCATTGGACTATTGGCTTGCATCACAATCTACCTATGTTTATTGGGTTAGTCCCGTTGCCAGCCAAAATAAGATTGTTCAGGAATACAAAAGATTGGCGATATCGTCTATGTATCGAAATGAGCCTATTGATGATGAATATTGGAAGATTACCGTCTATGATATAAAGACGAAGGACTTCCCTTCCAAAGACTACGATGTTTTTAAAATGACTCGAGATTATGATTCAGACTATATTCCTACAGGGATTGACTCTGTAATCTATATCAGTGAGGGGAGAGAATTGTTAGACATTTATTTAAAAAATGCCAAAAATGGTTCTCTTTCTACCAAGTCTATTGATTTGGATGAGGGGAAGATTGTGGAATTAGGTGAAGGGAAAGACTTTGAACAAATAAGCAGTTCAACATCTTTTTCACATTTGTTACAGAACTCTTCTAATTACTTTATGAATGAATGGGAAATCGGAATCTTAAAAGAAGGAAAACTAGATAAAGACGCCCTTATCCGTCAAAAGTACCCTGAAGCCGCAAAACTTTTAGAAGATAATAATGGATCAATTGTAGTCTTAGCTGATAAGCCAAGTATCGAAAACAATATGCCAATTTATCAGCTCTTGTATAAGGAAGGAACGAATCTATTTGAAAATGTGAAAATTCCTGCGGAAAACTCAGTAGATGGGCAGGAGCATATTGTCAACAGTCAGGAAGAGTTTATTACATACTATCGTAATAAGGAAAAAGGGGACCCTAATCAAAGGTAGTCAAACTCTATCTAACAATATTTTAACTAAGAAGAGAAGGGAAGTTTTGTAATGATCAGTTTAGAGCTGTTGTCTGAAGAAAATAGTCTAGACGTTTATTCTTTTGAAAAAGAAAATCGAGAGTATTTTGAACGAAATTTACCTCCTAGACCGGCTAACTATTTTGATTTAGAAGGTTTTAAGGAAATTACGAGGGAATTGTTAACGGAACAAACGAATCGGGCTGTCTACATGCATCTAATCAGAGATTCGCAAGGTGTTATGGTCGGGAGAATCAATTTAAGTGTCTTAGAGAATGATCGAAAAACAGCAGAACTTGGGTATAGGATTGGGGAAAATGTTAGCAACCTAGGTTATGCTAGCGAAGCGGTTAAACTCGTTTTAGACAAGGCCTTTACGACTTATGGTTTCAATAGAATCATTGCAGGAACAGCAACGGGTAATCTAGCCTCTCAGAGGGTGCTTATAAAAAATGGCTTCACCTTTAGTAGAATGATAGAAAATGACTTACACATTCATAATGAGTGGGTTCATACAGCAGTATTTGAGATAAGGAGACCATAATATCATTATTTCCAGTCCACTGACAAGGTTAATGGAGTTATAATCTTTCCAGACATTCAAGAATGTTTTCTTGGATGTCTTTTTTTTTTCAAAATAGATAAGTGTTGCTGTTTAAATTTGATTTTCCCAGTGGACAATTGTTCACTTTTTTTATATAATAAAACTAAACCGAATTGGTTTAGTTTTAGAGGTGTAAGCTCAACCATCGATTTGTCTTTCTAAGAGAGATATTCTCAATAAAGTATCACACTAGGGGGTGAAGTATGTATCAGCCAGAAAAACTCAAGGCTCGGAGAAAAGAGTTAAAATTGACACAGAAGGAAATTGCAGAGGAATTAGGGATTAGTTTTCAGGCTTACTCGGCTTGGGAACGTGGAATTAAGGAACCATCCAAGGAGAAGGTTGCTCAGCTAGAGAATATTTTAAAGGTAGCAAAAGGATATTTCACTCAGATCGAGATTGTTCGTCTCTACAATAGCCTCTCCAAGCAAGGGAAGGACAAGGTTGTACTCTATGCTCGCAACCTGGCTCAAGAGGAACAAACTCAGAAGGTGACGACCATGCCCAATCGACTCTACGAATACCGTGTCTACGAACGCATGTCAGCAGGGATTGGGGCTTCGGTCTACGATGACCAGAATTTTGATACGGTTTACTTTAACGAGGAGTTGGCCCATGATTTTGCATCTTGGGTATCTGGGGACTCTATGGAACCTAAATATCAAAATGGTTCGGTTGCTCTGATTCGGGAGACAGGATTTGACTATGATGGGGCGGTTTATGCAGTAGTTTGTAACAACCAGACCTATATTAAACGGGTCTATCGGGAGGAAGATGGTTTGCGTCTGGTTTCTATCAATCCTAAATACAAGGACATTTTCATCTCCTATGAGGAAGATCCTCGGATTGTGGGGATTATCGTTGGGAATTTTGTGCCGATGGAGGGTTAGCCTATGGGCTACTTTGATTATTCCAGAGAGCCCAAAAGTGATATTGCCTTTGTCGACATGAAATCCTTTTATGCCAGCGTTGAGTGTGTGAAAAGAGGCTTGCATCCGCTGAAGACCTCGCTTTGTGTCATGAGTCGCGCGGATAATTCTACTGGTCTTATCTTAGCTTCCTCTCCCATGTTTAAGAAAATTTTTGGCAAGTCAAATGTTGGCCGGGCCTATGATCTGCCCTTTGATATCAAGACCCGCAAATTTTCCTACTATAATGCTCGAAAGCAAGGCTTGCCTACTGACTTAGACTATGTTCGCTACATCGAAGATTGGGCTCAAGTGACTTTGGTTGTGCCACCTAGGATGGATGAATACATAGCGGTCAATATGGAAATCCAGCGAATCTTTCAAAACTATGGTAGTCCAGATGATATTTATCCCTACTCTATCGATGAGGGCTTTATCGATCTGACTAGTTCGCTCAACTATTTCATCCCAGACAAGAGTATCTCTCGCAAAGACAAGCTAGATCTGCTTTCTGCTCGTATCCAGAGGGATATTTGGAGGCAGACAGGGATCTACTCTACGGTGGGTATGTCCAATGCCAATCCCTTACTGGCCAAGTTGGCTCTGGATAATGAGGCCAAGCACACTCCGACCATGAGGGCCAACTGGTCTTACCAGGATGTGGAAGAGAAGGTCTGGGCTATTCCCAAGATGACGGACTTTTGGGGGATTGGCAGGCGGATGGAGAAACGCTTGCATGCTCTGGGGATTTTTTCCATCAGAGAATTGGCCACCAGTAATCCAGACCAGCTACAGAAAGCTCTGGGTCAGGCTGGCCTGCGTTTGTGGTTTCATGCTAACGGGATTGATGAGAGCAATGTTCACAGGCCCTATAAAGCCAAGTCCAAAGGGTTAGGAAATTCTCAAATCTTGCCGAGAGACTACGTAAAGCTACGGGATATTGAAATTATTCTCCGAGAAATGGCGGAGCAGGTGGCTATTAGACTGAGAAGGGCTGGCAAGAAAACAACCCTTGTCTCTATCTATGTTGGTTTCTCTAAACAGGAGGTCAGGTCGTCTATTCACACACAAATGAAGGTCGAACCGACTAATAATACTGCTGTTTTAACAGACCACGTTTTGAAGCTATTTCATAATAAATACACTTCTGGAGCGGTCAGAAGTGTCGGAGTCAACTATTCAGGATTTGTGGACGAGTCCTTTGGCTTAATCTCCCTCTTTGATGATGTTGACAAGTTAGAAAAAGAAGAAAGGCTCCAGACGGCCATTGACTCCATTCGGGAACAATTTGGTTTTACCTCCCTCTTAAAGGCCAATGCACTGGAAGAAGCCTCTAGGAGTCTTGCCAGAAGCAAGCTGATTGGGGGGCATTCTGCTGGAGGATTAGATGGACTAAAATGATTGATCGTTCTTATTTACCTTTTCAATCTGCGCGTGACTATCAAGATCCAGGGATGCAGAAGTGGATGGGCTTTTTCCTCTCAGAGCATACTAGTTCACTCGGTGAAGAAAGAAATCGGGTTGCTTTTTCGACGAGTCTGAATCCCGTTGAGAAGTTACTCTTGCTTTCGCAACTTTATGTCGGGCAACTGAAGGGATGCTTTGTGGTCAAGGAAAAGAAGCAGAAAACCACGATCATTGGTGAGGTAAGCGAATTATCACCTCAAACTCTATCTATTAGGACCAATGAGGGCTATAGGCTGGTAGAGGTAGTAGATGTCCTAGAAATTCGACTGTGGGAGGGGGGAGTGTATGACTAGAAAAGACTTGTATGAAAACAAACTGCAGATGGATTATTTTTCAGATAGTTATATCCGCTTTGAAGAGGATTTTCAAAAATACTCTGCTATGAATGTACCACTGACTTTTTTGATCGATGACATCCTACGAACCATGGCAATGAATCAGAAGAACTACTTTGTCTTAAACAAGGAAAATGCGAAAGATGGGCGGGAGCATCGCTTTTATTTTAGGGTGGTGACAGAAAAAGAGTGCTCTAAAAATCGAACCTATGCCTATATGGGACTGCAAGCATAGAGCCTGTCCAAGTCTCTGAAAAATGACTAAATATGCTATAATAAAGTAAATTTCAAAAGGATTTAATGGACTCTATTTTCATAAGAGTAGAGAATGTTGCAGGAGGTAAATCATGCTAGGAGCGGTTATTGGAGATATTGTTGGTTCTCGATTCGAGGCGGATAATCATAAAAGCAAAGAGTTTGATTTGTTCACCCAGAATTCTTGCCCGACCGATGATAGTATTATGACTTTGGCGGTTGCTAAAGCCTTATTGGCCAGTAAGGAAGACTGGAGTCAACTGTCAAAAAATTCTGTCAAGTATATGCAGAAAGTCGGCCGTCATTATCCCGATTGTGGTTATGGAGGTCACTTTTTCCATTGGATTTTTTCTGAGGATCCTCAATCCTATGGTAGTTATGGTAATGGCGCCGCTATGCGCATTAGTGCTGTCGGTTTTGCGGCAGAAAGTATAGAGCAAGCCAAGTCTTTGTCACAAGCGGTTACAGCAGTGACTCATAATCATCCTGAGGGCATAAAGGGAGCTGAAGCGACGGCTGTAGCAATTTTCTTGGCACGAAATGGTGCTAGTATGGATGAAATCAGGGACCATATTGATAAGAATTACTATCCTATGGACTTTACTCTGGACGACATCAGAGAGGATTACACTTTTGATGTGACTTGTCAGGGCTCTGTTCCCCAGGCCTTAGAGGCCTTCTTTGAGTCTGAAAATTTCGAGGATGCTATCCGAAATGCGATTTCTATCGGAGGAGATAGCGATACTATCGCTGCTATCTGTGGAGGGATCGCTGAAGCTTACTATGGCATTCCTGAAGACATTAGACAAGAAGCTTTGCCTTTTTTAGATGACCGTTTGCTTGAAATCGTAGTTGACTTTGAAAATACCTATCCTCAATGATAACCTTATTTTAGAATTTTATACTAAAACATCCATATAAATTTATGGATGTTTTTTATTTTCTAGAGATAGAAAAAGAGAAGACCAGATGGTCTTCTCTACGGGGGAACTGAAATAATGGAAAAGAATCAATCAAAGATTTTTTAGTCTTTGAAATTCTTTTGGAAGATAAGGAGAGACAAGATAGAAGTAATAGCTGCCAAGAAGAGGAAAGCATTCGCTTCTTGTTCCCCAGTTGCTGGGAGTTGTTTTTCCTTTTCTTGTTTGACCGTAGCTGTAACAGGAGCTTTTTCATCTTTTGCTGATGAATTATCTGTTACGACTGGAGCAGGTTTTTCAGTCTCTCTTGGGACAACATACTCAGGAAGAGTCACAACTGGTGGCGCCTCTGTTCCAACTGAGCTTTGTTTGCTACCTACCTCAATCACTCGATCTTGAGCTGGAGTTGTTTCTGTTTGAAGAACCTTGCGATTGTCACCGTCCACTTCAACATACTCAACTAAAAGACCATCTTTTCCTTCTGATAGAACTTGCTCTTTTCCTTTGTCTAATTGTGGGTTTTCGCGACGAATCGTCTTGAACGGTACGACCTTATTGACGATTTCCAAGCTTGGAAGTGTAAAGACAAGGTCTTTAACCCCTTCCTCAGGACTTGAAGAAGTAATTGGTTTCTCAGGTTGAGCTGGTAGAGGGTGCTCAGGAAGGGTCACAACAGGTGGTGCATCTGTTCCTACTGAACTTTGTTTAGTGCCCACCTCAATCACTCGCTCTTGAGCTGGGGTTGTTTCCGTTTTGACAATCTTGCGATTGTCACCGTCTACTTCAACATACTCGACTAGGATACCGTCCTTACCTTCTGATAGAACCTGCTCTTTCCCTTTGTCTAATTGGGCATTTTCGCGACGGATAGTCTTGAATGGCACGGCCTTATTGACAATTTCCAAACTTGGAAGTGTAAAGACAAGGTTCTTAACTCCTTCCTCAGGAGATGAAGAAGTAATCGGTTTTTCCGGTTGTGCTGGTTTTTCCGGTTGCGCCGGTTTCTCAGGCTGAGCAGGCTTTTCAGGTTGCGCTGGAGTTTCCGGTTGAGTCGGATTTTCAGGTTGCGCTGGGGTTTCCGGCTGAGCAGGTTTTTCAGGTTGAGCTGCTTCGAGTTTGTTGATTTGTTCGAGAGCGGTTTCTAGTGCTTGATTGACTGCTTCCTGAGTTTTAGCTTCTTGGATGGCAGCAATGGCTTGGTCGGCAATTTCTAATAATTTCTTCTTAGCTTCCTTGTTGGATCTAAGCTCAGCGACTTTTTTCTCGATAGCTTTTGTCAAGCTGTCCATAGCCTTATCGTACTCAATTTCCGGTTGTTTTGGTTGAGCTGGTTGTTCAGGCTGGTCAGGTTTCTCAGGTTCTTCTGGCTGTTCTGGTTGCTCTGGACTAGGCTCCTCTTGGCCTCTTTGATAGTTCTCATCCTTGGATAGGATATCTTGTAGGGCACTGACCGTCAACATGACTTCTTGAACATCCACTGCATCAGTACTGAGTTGGTTTCTCAATTTTTCTAGATTTGCTTGGAAAGCTTGGCGTGCAGTAGCCGTATTTTTCAAGCCTGCTGGGTCAAAGTTGGACAAATCATCCTTCCATTTAGAGATAGACTGGATGATATCTGCCTTGCTGTAGAGTTCGCTGCCTTCGCCACGAGTGATGAATTGGTCTACCTGAATACCGATATTTCGAGACAAATCGTTTCGATCAGGATCGAGTTGAAGGGTGACTGCGTGCAAGTTTTCGTCCAGACCTTTTAGGCTAACCAGCGTTTGATTGCCTTGGCGTTGGGCTGCATGACCGCTAAAGTATTTCTTGCCCTCAATAGTTGACGCATTTCCCATGCCCTCTTGGTAAGGAACTTCTTTGCCATCTAGGAAGACTTTGTAGATACCATGATTTGGATCGACATAGCCCTTGATATCAAGTCCAGTACCGTAGAAGTAGGCTGTGACAGTTGTCTTTTTCTTTTGCTCATCAGTTAAGCGACCAAAGGAAGCCCAAGACTCAGTCTTTTGGTACTTGTCTGCCGAATTGGTTTCATGGTGCCAGCCAGGACTGTAATCCAACTGACTAGCTTGGTCATCATAACTTGTTTGATCCTTGATCAGCAATTCAGCTTTCATCACTTGGATGGTTGCATCGGTAGCAAAACCGAGCAAGGCACCATCAGAAACAGAAGTGAGCTTGGCTTTGAAGTCAAAGACAGAGTCGGCTTGTTCTGTAAAGTCAATCGTTGGGATGGTAACAGTCTTTTCTGTTTCTCCATCTTTAAAGGTCACATCTTGAGTTGTATCTTGGTAAACTTTACCGTGAACCCCAGTTCCAGGTTCTGTGATGAAGCGAACAGTAGCAGCCCCCTTGCTTCCACCAACACGTTTAATCTTAACAGTGACTGGTTTTCCTTTTTCGACTTCGTAGTTGGTAGACTCGAGTTCAAACATTCCTTTGCTATCATTGTTTAGGGTGTAGATTCCTTCTGTAGCAATTGGTTCGCCTGTTTTGTTTACAAGAGTAATAGTGTGTTGGCCTGGTGCTAAATCGCCTGTCTCAAAGACTTTTTGGCTGCGTTTACGGCTAGCATTCTTAGTTTGGACATCGGCAACCTTTTGACCATCAACGTAGACGGACATTTCTCCATGACCAGGATCGACTGTAGAGACGACATAGGCCTTGGTTCCTGTGAAGGTATAGCTTACTTTGGCATCTTTTTGATTGGTCCACATAGAAGTGCCACGAACACCTTCAGATTCATTGTACCAAGTTGTTCCGGCTGTATCTGCCGTTGTGTTTGAGTGGTATTCCAGTCCAAGAGGGTAGCCATCTGTCTTTTCAATGCTGCTTGGTGTCTTGTAGACTGAGAAGTTGGTCAAGATTGGAGTTGCTTGAGCACCAGTGATGGTTACACGAATTTTTTGTGCCTCTACAGGCTTGCCTTGAACCAAGCGACGGTAACCAACGGTCGAACCTTCGCCGTAAGTCACCCAACGTCCGTTGATTTCAACTTCAATCTTGAAACCTGAGATACGTTGACCTTTGGCAATATCTTCCTTGAGTTCAACGACGTCAAAGCGTCTCTTTTGCCCCAAATCGACTGTAAAGCTACCGGTTGTGGCATCATTTGAGAGCGCCCAGCTGGTGTCATCTTTACCGTCTGTGAGGTGGCTTTCCTTGTAAAGGTGGTTTTGACGAGTCGAACTTGCTGTTACGGTGGCACCTTTGGCAAAGTCAGTCGCATACATTTGATCTAGGGTTGCCTTGAATTCCTTCAAGCGAGCCACATCTGCATCTGCGAATTTCCCTTCTTTATTTGGTGGAATATTGAGAAGGAGCGGGGTTCCACGACCAACGGACTTGAAGTAGATATCCATCAACTCTTTGAGTGATTTCGGCTGTTGATTGTCATGGTAGAACCAGCCTGAACGGATCGAAACGTCAGCTTCCCCTACAGAGTACATATCACCATCTGGGTCACCATGGTTGAGGTATTCGTTTTTCACATCGTCTGTGATGTTAGCTCTCTTGACTTTATGCCATACAGGGTCGCCTGCTATACCTCGTTCATTTCCGATCCAGCGAACGCTTGTCGGTTGAGCAGAGAAGATAGCAATATCTCCTTCGGCTTCTTTGATGTATTTGAACCATTCATCAAAGGTATAGGTCACTTTTTGGGCACCGCTACCACGTGCACCGTCCATCCAAACCTCGATAAATTTCCCTTTATTACCGTATTTCGGATTACCAAGGATTTCTTTCAGTTGGTTGAGATAGTATTGGTTGTATTCCTTTTCGGTTGCGACATGGTATTTAGGATGGTTGGCATCCCATGGTGATAGGTAAACACCCATGTTCATGTCATACTTGCTAGCAGACTTGGAAACTTCTTCGAGAAGGTCACCCTTTCCATCTTTCCATGGGCTAGCAGCTACGGTATGATTCGTATACTTAGATGGATAAGCAACGAATCCGTCGTGGTGTTTAACAACCATAATGGTTCGTTTGAAGCCCGTTTCCTTCAGAGTGCGAATCCACTGGTCAGTATCCAAGTTGGTTGGATTGAAGTATCGGGGGTCTTCTTTCCCATTTCCCCATTCAGAATTGGTATAGGTGTTCATTCCGTAGTGGATGAAGGCTGCCAATTCTTCCTTGTGGTAATCGAGTTGAGCCTTGCTTGGAAGAGGTCCATGATTGCCAATTTCGGTTTCTTTATCTTCTGGATGAGCCACTGGTGGAGTCGGTGTCGTTGGATTAGCTGTATCAGCGACTGGCTCGTATTCAAAGACGACCTCATTCACCCCTTTTTGCTGGATCCTTGCTTCCAAACTAGCCTTGACTGGACGGTAGCCAGCAATGTCTTTTGCATGGAAGGTGTTGACAAAGGAAACGTCATACTCTTGACCGTCATTGTTATCAACTGTCGCTTCCGCTAGTTCAGTAGTGGTTCCTTTTTGACGGTAGTAAACTTTGAAGGAGCCTTTGTTAACTTTATAGACCACCTTGATGACACGTGTACCGGCAGGCGCTTTGCTGACAACATTGTGCTCTTCAGTCCAAGTATCTTTTAGCTGTTTATTGACTGCTACGCCATCAATGGATACAATTTCGTATTTGTCTTTATTCTTCTGGTAGAAGTTCGTTTTCTCGATTTCTTTTTTGAAATTATAGTCAAATGGCGAATCAACAGCTGTCTGTTCGATAAAGGTGTCATTATCTTTGACAGGATTTCCTTCTTCGTCTTCGTGTTGGATAACCACACGACCGTATTCAACTCCCTTGGTCAAGGTAGCGATACCATCTTGGTTAAAGGAATATTCGTTGCTTCCGATAACAGCTTTCTCATTCCGAAGCATACGCCCTTCATCAGTAAAGTAGTAACGATTTCCGTTGTCTCCCTGGTACCAGCCTTTCACACCATGTTTGGCAATCATGTCCTTAACCCATTTCAGTTGTTCAGGTGAAAGGACAAGTCCGCCACCAAAGCGATCTTTTTCAGCGACACCATTGTCAACGGTTCCGTGTTGGTGAACCCCCAGAACTTTTCCTTGGCTATCTACAATCCCGCCACCAGACAAACCAGATACAGAAGTGGTTTTGTAGGTGATACCAGTCGTTCCCTTATCATCGTAGGATTCAACAGATCGGATGGTCCCATCTGCCTTGTAAAGCTGACCGGCTAGGATAGGTTGTTTCAGTTCTTTTGAGCTTGAGTCAGTTGGGTAGCCAATCGTACTGATGGCTTCTCCCGGCTGATGTGTTTTGTGCTCCGCTAAAGGCGCAAAGGTTGCTGCTTTGTTTGGACTAGCAATCGGAAGAGGAATAGGAGCTTCTACAAGAGCAAGGTCATTCTTATAGCCTTTTCCAAACTCTTTCTTGTTCCAGAAATGGATGTCTTTTTCTCTGAATAAAACCGTAGTTCCAGAAGATGGCAGTGAGTTTTTCTTTTCGCTGTTTGAACCAACGTTATAGTAGAACTGGGCAGATTTTCCACCACGAATGTGACCCTCGCCAGTTTCTTTATTGGCCTCTAAGAAGTTATGAGCAACGGTAAGGATCAGGTTAGGTGCTACAAAGATACCTGAGCCTGAAACGAGGTAGCGTTGTTCTCCTGCATTGTAAGTGCTGTAAACCATAGTAGCAGCAGTAGCAGGTTGTCCCTCGTAGTTGATGTGTTTGAGGTCTTGTCCACCGTTAATGATGGCACGGTTTCCGTTCTCAGCTTCTTTTGGAGCTTCTTCCTTGTCCTTTAGAATGCTCTTAGTTTCTACTTTTGGACTAGCTTTCTGGTCAACGATAGTAGTCGTATCGAGTTCTTTGACAGGTGTGTCTGGATAGGCACGGTCCTGAATGTCTTCAGGGAGCAAGTCAGCACTGTTGGTATCTGCAGCAGGTGTTTCTTGTTTTTCAGCTTCTACACGGTCTTCTTCTTTGACTGGTTCAACCTTGGTCTCTTCTATATCTGCTACTTGTTTCATTTGCTGATCTAAATTGGATGTTGTGGCAGGAGACGTTTCGTCTGCACGCACGGTTCCAGAAGCAAAAAATGCCAGTCCGACGATAACAGATGCCACACCTACAGTCAACTTCCGAATGCTAAATGTTTGCCCTTTTTCAAAAAGGTATCGATTCATAATATACTCCTAGTTTTTAGAAAGGCAGTCAGCTACTGCCCAAGCCCAAGTCTGACTTGGTTACAACTTGATTTAATGAAAAAACTCTCTGATAATTTGTAAGCCACCTTACCTCCTGTTTATAAAGCGCTTTCATTTTAAGATAAAAAAATTTAAAAGGTCATTTCTCCCTTAAAATGACTGAAAACTTTTAATATAACAAATATACTAAATTAATGAAAGAATTGCAATAGCAAAAAGCAAAAAAATAAATATAAATTAAAGAAAATCAGTTACTTTTTAAAGAAAAAACGCATCCTTTCAGGGCTCAAACTAAATGAAAGGATACGTTTTAAAAAGAAATTAAAGTATTTTTTGGAGAGAATCTTGGATGGTTTGGGGGTCTGTTTTGGAAGAGAAGCTCTCAAGGACTTGCCCATCTCGACCAATGAGAAACTTAGCAAAATTCCATTCGATTCGTTTTCCTAGCGGGCCAGATTTCTGGTCTTTTAGCCAAACATAAAGAGGATCTGCCTCCTTGCCGTTGACCTTGATCTTGGCAAAGCGAGGAAAAGTGGTCTGGTAGTGTAGACTGCAGAAGCTATTGATTTCCTCTGCGCTGCCGGGTGCTTGTCCCATAAACTGATTGCAAGGGAAATCTAGGATTTCAAAGCCCTGATCTTGATAGCGTTCATAGAGTTCTTGAAGTCCCTGGTACTGGGGCGTTAAACCACATCCTGTAGCAGTGTTGACAATCAAGAGAATTTTACCACGATAGTTATCCAAGGGGATTGCTTGGTTGTTTTGGTTTAAAACTGAAAAATCATATATACTGGTCATGAGAACCTCTTTTCTTTTTCTACATTGTAACAGTTTTTACCCTTTTCGTCGAGTTGGATGAGAGAAGTTGTTGAAACATACACAATTGTAGATAAATCAGGACAAAATGATGCTCCTTTTATGAAACATGGTATAATAGGCCTATGTAGCTAAATGAAGTAAACCTATCACAAGGGATTGAGAAAAGGATAAAACAGCCATGTCAACAGTAAAAAGCGATCTAAATCTTGCGCAAACATATGCGACTCAGCTTAAAAATGCTTGTCAATCGTTAACAGCGATCGCTGCGGCTAGTCAAGACGGCTTAACGACCCTTCAAGGGAATAACAAGGCTCATCAATGTCTGACAAAGGATCAAAATCTAGCTAGTCAGATTACAGCCGCTGTCGTCCTAACTTCCGAACGACTTCACTCTGTAGCGAGCGATTTTGAAGCGCTAGATAAGGCTGCTGCCAATGGTTTTGGGAGTCATACATGAGTAAGTTGGATGAGTTGGAGAAAAGAGAGCGAGACCTCTTGTACCAGCTAGAAGACAATGGAAAAGAGAACTACCGCACCAAAGCACTGATAGAAACCTTTGAAGGATATGATAGAGCAAGCCACCGTTATCAAAGTGATTTGTGGGAGGCGGCCTATCAGAGCCGATATGCAGGGCAGTTGGAAGAAACGCTCCTGCAAAGAAACCAACTTAAAAACCAAATCTTTGAGGACCTCAGCTATCACATGAATGATTTGAAAAAAGAAAAATTCCGGTTAGAGGGAGACTTGGATGCGGTTTACTATGAAAGACGCAAGGAACTAGAAAGAGAGGAGGAGAAACGACATGGGCATTGATATGTATTTGGAACAATCACAACTACAAAGTTCAAGTGTAGCGACCATGTGTCAATCTCAGGTGGAGGCTTATCAAGACTTGCAATCAGCCATCCAAAAGTTTTCAGAGGATAAGGAGAGTCTAAAGGGCGACGCTTATGATTCGGCTAGAAGTTTTTTTGCAAGTGTCTTGCTACCCTTGAGCAAAGGGGGACAGCTCTATGCCGAAACCTTCTCTCAAGCCATCAAGAAATTACCAGCAGACTACCAAACGATGGTCGACAGCAAGAGTTGGCGTGAGGATGATCTACTTGATAAGATCCGTCAGGAAGAGCAAATGATCGCCTATCTAGATGAAGTCAACCAATCCCTTTCTGCCTCGACCATGGATAGTGAAGAAAAGGGGAGATTGAGACGTAGTAATGTGGAACTCATGCGAGGACACCATGCGAATAAACGCGTCTATGAAACGATTTTGAAAGACCTGCGCGCCTATGATAGCTACTCAGGAGGGCTTTTCGATGATCTAGACAGTATCGATGTGCAGTTGAGTCGCGGACTGGCCCAGATCGAATCGAGCTGGGATGCCAAGCAAGGCGTCTTTAAAGTCCCATCTGACCTGACTTGGGCCAACTACCTGACTGCCTATGCTGATACAAAGGACTTGCAACTCAGCCGTCAAGAGAAGGCCTTTGTCCAAACCATGATGGCAGAATACGGCTTTGATGCCGAGACAGCCCAACAACTCTTGACCATCAAGCAGGGGATAGACAAGAAGTTCCCAACCTCAAGTCAAGAGTTCCGTGACTATATCTTTTTGCGAGTCGTCGGTGCAGCCTACTATGATGGTGTTCAGTGGAATGAAACTGCAGGGTATTTAAAAAATTATTTTTTTGATGAGGTTGTTAGCAGTCCATCTACAGTTGAAAAAATGAGAGTAGAAAAACCACTTCTTGAAATCTTCCAAGAACTGGGGTTGAAAGAAGAAAAGGCCAAAGAACTCTATTACAACCTTCGATTGCAACATGAACTGGCTAGTGGGAAAGCTAGTTATTCAAATAAGTTAAAATCTGAGGACCCTGAGTTATATGAAACTTTCAAAAAGCGTTATTCCGAAGTTTATAATAAAGAAGAAGGTTTTGATAAGTTTTGGGATGAGAAACTAAAGGCTTACTCTAACAACGGAGCAGGCCATGCAGACTTCACTCACCAGTCCATCACTATGGCTACTCATCTAAATCCTAGTAGTTTCCAGTTATCTGATTTTTATGGTGGTAGAGAGCATGTCAAGGACCTTTCAGGCTGGGAGGGAGACACGACATTTAATGCAAATGATATGAAACCAAGCATCGGCGAGGATGATTACAAGGCTGATTTGGACTCGGTCAATCTTATCGGCCGTATGCAAAAGGGGCAATCCTATGACCAAGCTATCTCTTCTTACTATGCTGATCTTCAAAAAGATTCCTCTCAGAGAGAAAGAGAATTCTTAAAAAATAAAGATTGGAAGCATGTCAGAAGTACTATTTATGCTAGTATCCTCCCATTAGAGATTATGGAAAAAGGTGAAGATGCCATTAAAGCATATATTGAAAGTAACTATTCAGGTGTATCCAAGTTTTTAAACCGCTTGGAAGCCGTAGCGGACTAGGAGGAAATCTATGAAGAAAATTCTAGGTGTTTTAACAATAGTAGTATTACTTGTATCAGTTTGTCTTTACTTTTTTTCTAAACAACCTAAAAACATTTTTGATGAAATCTATCAGGAAACAGAGAAAACCTATCGCACAAATAATATTTTAAGAAATATAGAAGGTTTTGAAATCGATGATGTCTGGCCAAGTGATGGAGATTATTTTAAATATAGCCCTTTAGGAAAGTATAAGACTCCTCCAGAGGATTATCTTGAACTGAGAGTTGGATTTAATTTTGAGAAAGCGTATAGTAAACTGTTTGTTTCATTTGAGAGAAAAATAGCTGATGGTACGAAGCTATGGATGGTCAACAAATATAATCCAAATACTAAAACAATCACAAAGTCAATTCAGATTGTGATATCAGGAAATGAGGATAGTTATATCGAAGACGAAGCTCAGGTGAAATCCTACCTAGAGCAGTACGGTATCACTGCTAAGGATTTGGATTCTTACTACGACGAAATCGTCAACCAGAAAGTCTTGAAAGATTGGTGCTCGATTTATGACAGTAAATACTCGCCAAGCAATTATGGCGAGGTGAAAGTCGAAACCCAGTGGGAGAATTGGTGACAATATGAAGAAAACACTCGGTTTAGTAGCCTTATTCGTGATAATCGTATCATCTTGTTTTTACTTTTTTTCTAAACAACCTAAAAATATTTTTGATGAGATTTACCAAGAAACTGAGAAGACCTATCGTACAAATAATATTTTAAGAAACATAGAAGGCTTTGAAATTAGTCCAGGTTGGCCTAATGATGGAGAATATTTTGCATACACCCCTTCAGGGAAGTATCAAACTCATCCTGAAGGTTATAAAGATATAAGTATTGGATTTAACTTTGGTTCAGGTATTAAAGGGATGACGATACGTTTTGAAAAAAGGATTAATTCAGATATTACCCTATGGTATTCGGCACACTATAATATAAAAAAGAAGGTACTTCAAAAGGAGCTTGCGATTTTTGAAGAGCCAAGGCAACCAGGTCAATATCTTGATGATGAAGAAAAAGTAAGAAACTATTTAAAAAAATATAACATAACCAAAGAAGAATTAGAGAAAGACTTTGACGAAATCGTCAACCAGAAAGTCTTGAAGGACTGGTGTTCCATCTATGACAGTAAGTATTCACCAAGCAACTATGGCGATGTCAAGATTGAAACCCAGTGGGAGAATTGGTGACGAGGGTCAGTAGATAGTTTGGAAAATATCCTATGAATTGAAGTGGAAATCCCACCTAGAACGAGCTAGGTGGGATTCTTTGCCTATAAAATGAGAAATTAGCGAATCTTGGTCTATTTTTTAACATGTTCCGATAAAAAGGCATAGGTCATGGTTCCAAAGATGGCACCAATTCCCAAACCCAAGACTAGTAAAGGGAGCATTTTATCGAACTGGGAGAGATTGTCCCAAAAGGTGTCAAGGGGAAGATGTTGAACAAAGAGTTTATGAAAGATTAGTAAGAGGAAGAGACCAAGCTGAATGCTGAGAAATACACCCCAACTACGAACTTTGATTTGACTTTTGCTGTAGCTTTTGTGATGGATTTCGGACTGGTCATCCTTGTCCAAATGTAAGTCGCGAACTGCTAGTCTCGCCCTAGATGAGAGGACGAAGATAAGTCCAAAATAAAGGTAGGGCATGGCATCTCGAACCAACTCTATGAAGCGTCCAAATAGGAGATAGAACAAGAAGAGTAGGAGGGAGGAGTAAACGATTTGGATCAAGGTACGGGCACAAGCCCTGTAGATTATCTCTTCGCGGCATTCATCAAAGGGGCCTTGTATGTGAAAGAATAGTTTGAGTAAGCGAGTGGTGAGATCTTCTTTTTTCATGGGAGTAATCTCCTAAATGAGCGATTTTTGATTGATTTCTTTAAAGAGTTGATAGATAGTATAGAAGTAGACCAAACTCGAAATGATACAGATTATTAGAAATACCAGGTATCTCCAATCCATAGGATTTGTTAAAAGTTGTGGAAAGGATACGAGGATAAAACAGAGAGATGCGTTTAGAAGACGTATTTTTTTTGATTGGATTTTCTGGAATCTCTGTCCCTTGTTCAATACAGGAAGGAATAAAAGAAAGATAATCAAGAAAGGATGCTCAATATGTCCAGAAAGTAGGAAAAAGGTAACAAAGATACTGATAAAAACATGACTGATCAGTAGTCTAGCTAGTGATTTCATAAGGCACCTCCTAGTCGTCTTCTTGGTCTTTCTTGGCTTTTCGAATGCGAAGAGAGACGATAATTTGTATGGTCACTCCGAAGAAGAGGGTAGCTAGGATAGTTGATACAAAATGCCCTGTATTTAAAAGAGAACCAAGATAATCCTTGCTATCATCGGTTAGGACATTCAGAAGCGGTATTCCAAAGAACATGCCCATGCCATAGATTAGACCGGCTTTTAGACCAGGAAAATGCAGTTGTTTACTTTCTTTCTTGCTTAACATTTCGGGATCAATAGCTGTGATGCCCGTTTTCTTGGTTTGAGAGACCACATAGAGGGCAGCCATCATCGAAATGCTAAAAACCACGAGAGGATAGCCGATAGCGACAATTTGCGGGTATTTATAGGCAAGAACGAGCGGGATAAGATTGCCAAATGTCATCAGATAAAAGAGGACAATAAAGACCTGATTCCCGATACGATCGGCCTCGCGCCGTTTGTGTTCGTCAAGGGGACCAGAAATACCGTATATGCGTTTGATGAGTTTGTCAGTGAGAGTTTCTTTTTTCATTTGTTTGCTCCTTTTTTAAAAATCGTCTTCCCAAAAGAGGCTATTGAGGTCAGTTTGGAGGCTGCGGGCGAGGTTGAGACAGAGTTCCAGGGTTGGATTGTACTTGTCGTTTTCAATCATGTTGATGGTCTGTCTCGAGACACCGATATCTTTGGCGAGCTCGAGCTGGGAAATGCCCAGTTCCTTGCGGAATTCTTTGACACGATTCATAGGGGCTCCTTTCTGATATGTCGTATATATTTGACTATATTATATTCTTTTGGGGATGGGATGTCAAGTATATATGACATATTTTTGAGAATTTTTTTCGAAGAAACTTAGCCTTGTCTGACAAGTGCAAGCTGGTCAGATTTGTGGTAAAATAGATAGGATATGACAAAAGAATTTCATCATGTAACGGTCTTGCTTCATGAAACGATTGATATGCTTGACGTAAAACCTGACGGTATCTACGTTGATGCGACTTTGGGCGGAGCAGGCCATAGCGAATATTTATTAAGTAAATTGAGCGAAAAAGGGCATCTCTATGCCTTCGACCAGGACCAGAATGCCATTGACAATGCGCAAAAACGGTTGGCACCCTATATCGAAAAGGGGATGGTAACCTTTATCAAGGACAACTTCCGTCATTTGCAGGCACGATTGCAGGAGGCTGGTGTCCAGGAAATTGATGGAATTTGTTATGACTTGGGAGTGTCCAGTCCTCAGCTAGATCAGCGTGAACGTGGCTTTTCTTATAAAAAGGATGCGCCACTGGATATGCGGATGAATCAGGAAGCTCGTCTGACGGCCTATGAAGTGGTCAATCATTATGACTATCATGACCTGGTTCGGATCTTTTTCAAGTATGGCGAGGATAAGTTTTCTAAACAGATTGCCCGTAAGATTGAGCAAGCGCGTGAGATGAAACCAATTGAGACGACGACGGAGTTGGCAGAGATTATCAAGTCGGCCAAGCCTGCCAAGGAGCTCAAGAAAAAGGGACACCCTGCCAAGCAGATTTTCCAGGCTATCCGAATCGAAGTCAATGATGAGCTTGGGGCGGCTGATGAGTCTATCCAGCAGGCCATGGACATGCTGGCTTTGGATGGTAGAATCTCGGTCATTACCTTCCATTCGTTGGAAGACCGCTTGACCAAGCAGCTATTCAAAGAAGCTTCAACAGTGGAAGTTCCCAAAGGCTTGCCCTTCATTCCAGATGACCTTAAGCCCAAGATGGAATTGGTCTCCCGCAAGCCAATCTTGCCAAGTGCTGAAGAGCTAGAAGCCAACAATCGTTCGCATTCAGCCAAGTTGCGCGTGGCCAGAAAAATTCATAAGTAAGAGGAAAAACATGGCAGAAAGAATCGAAAAAACAAGCCAGTTATTGCAAACGAAGTTTAAAGGTTTTTCACGTGTGGAAAAGGCCTTCTATGTTTCGATTGCTGCAACAATGATTATCCTGGCAATTAGCGTTGTGTTTATGCAGACCAAGCTATTACAAGTTCAGAATGAATTAACTAAGGTCAATGCTCAAATCGAAGAAAAGAAAACCGAGCTCGACGATGCCAAGCAAGAGGTCAATGAATTGATTCGTTCAGAACGTTTGAAAGAAATTGCAAACTCCAAGGATTTGCAGCTGAATAATGAAAATATCCGAGCAGCGGAGTAAGAAATGAAACAGTGGAAAGAAAAAATCATCCGTTATGCCGTTCGTAACCGTAAATCTCCAGAAGAAAACCGCCGAAGAGTAGGGAAAAGCCTGAGTTTATTGGCTGTCATACTCTTCGCTGTCTTTTTGGTCAACTTTGCGGTCATTATCGGAACGGGTAGTAAATTTGGTAAGGATTTGGTTCAAGAAGCAAACAAGGTCCACCAAACAACCAAGACCATCCCAGCCAAACGGGGAACCATTTATGATCGAAATGGAACGCCTATTGCAGAGGATGCGACTTCTTATAATATCTATGCCGTTATTGACAAGAACTACAAGTCAGCAACTGGTAAAATCCTCTATGTAGAGGATTCTCAATTTAATAAGGTGGCTGAAATTTTCCATAAGTATCTGGATATGGAGGAGTCTTATGTCAAAGAACAGCTTTCTCAGCCAGATCTAAAACAGGTATCTTTTGGTACCAAGGGAAATGGGATTACCTATGCCAATATGATGGCTATTAAAAATGACCTAAAAACTGCTGGCGTTGAGGGAGTTGACTTTACAACTAGCCCTAACCGCAGTTATCCCAATGGACAGTTTGCTTCATCCTTTATCGGTTTAGCGCAACTCCATGAAAATGAGGATGGCACCAAAAGGTTGATTGGGACATCTGGATTGGAGAGTTCTTTAAATAACATTCTGGCGGGTACAGATGGGATCATTACTTATGAGAAGGATCGTCTGGGAAATATTGTTCCGGGTACAGATCAGGCTTCCCAACAAACGGTAGATGGAAAAGATGTCTACACAACCCTTTCTAGTCCCTTGCAATCCTTTATGGAAACCCAGATGGATGCCTTTCAGGAAAAGGTAAAAGGCAAGTATATGACGGCTACCTTGGTCAGCGCTAAAACAGGGGAAATCCTGGCTACAACTCAACGGCCGACCTTCAATGCCGATACCAAGGATGGCATCACAAAAGACTTTGTCTGGCGTGATATCCTCTATCAAAGTAACTATGAGCCAGGATCGACCATGAAGGTGATGATGTTGGCCTCAGCCATTGATAACAATACCTTCCCTGGTGGCGAATACTTTAACAGTAGCGAATTGAAAATAGCAGATGCGACCATTCGAGACTGGGACGTCAATGAAGGATTGACTAGTGGTGGCACCATGACCTTCTCTCAAGGATTTGCCCACTCAAGTAATATCGGGATGACCTTGCTTGAGCAAAAGATGGGAGATGCAACTTGGCTGGACTACCTTAACCGCTTTAAGTTTGGGGTGCCGACCCGTTTTGGTCTGGCAGATGAGTACACAGGTCAATTGCCTGCTGATAACATTGTCAATATCGCCATGAGTTCATTTGGACAAGGGATCTCTGTCACCCAGACTCAGATGCTTCGTGCCTTTACAGCCATCGCCAATGATGGGGTTATGTTGGAGCCGAAATTTATCAGCGCCCTCTATGATCCAAATGACCAGTCTGTTCGTAAGTCTCAAAAGGAAATCGTCGGAAATCCTGTATCAAAAGCAGCAGCTTCCTCTACTCGGGATCACATGGTCATGGTCGGAACAGATCCTGTCTACGGTACCATGTACAACCACAGCACAGGAAAACCAAATGTCAATGTTCCGGGGCAAAATGTTGCCCTGAAATCAGGGACTGCTCAGATTGCTGATGAGAAGAATGGGGGTTACCTAACAGGTGAAACCAACTATATCTTCTCTGTTGTGTCGATGCATCCTGCAGAGAATCCTGACTTTATCCTCTATGTGACGGTGCAACAGCCAGAGCATTATTCAGGCGTTCAGCTAGGAGAGTTTGCCAACCCAATCCTTGAGCGAGCTTCTGCCATGAAAGAATCCCTCAATCTTCAGTCAACTGCCAAGAGCTTAGATCAGGTCAGCAAGACGACAAGTTATGCCATGCCAGCTACCAAGGACTTTACGCCGGGAGACCTAGCGGAGGAATTGCGTCGTAACCTTGTCCAACCAATCGTTATCGGAACAGGAACCAAGATCAAGGAACTCTCGGTTTCTGAAGGAGATAATTTGGAAGCCAATCAGCAGATCTTGATCCTGTCAGATAAGGTCGAAGAAATGCCTGATATATACGGCTGGACAGATGAAAATGTGCAAACATTTGCCAAATGGCTGAATATAGAAGTCGAGTGGGAAGGTAGTGGCAAAACGGTCAAGAAACAAAGTGTCCGTGCCAATACAGCCCTCAAAGACATTAAAAAAATGAAAATAACTTTAGGAGATTAAGATGATTAGTTCCATTAGTGCTGGAGTTCTAGCCTTTCTATTGACCTTGATAGGTATTCCAGCCTTTATCCGATTTTATCGAAAAGCACAGATTACGGGTCAGCAGATGCACGAGGATGTCAAGCAACACCAAGCTAAAGCTGGGACTCCAACCATGGGAGGTCTTGTCTTCCTGATTGTTGCAGTTGTTGTGAGCTTTCTGGTTGCTCTCCTTACCCAACAATTGACCAACAATGTTGGCATGATTTTGTTTATCTTGGTTTTGTATGGTTTGGTAGGTTTTTTGGATGATTTCCTCAAGGTCTTTCGTAAGATTAACGAAGGCTTAAATCCCAAGCAAAAGCTTGCTCTCCAGCTCCTTGGAGGAGTGATTTTCTACCTCTTTTATGAGCGTGGTGGCGACATGCTTTCAGTCTTTGGCTACCAAGTTCATCTAGGCATTTTCTATATTTTCTTTGCCCTTTTCTGGCTAGTTGGCTTTTCAAATGCGGTGAATCTGACGGACGGGATTGACGGCTTAGCAAGTATTTCCGTAGTGATTAGCTTATCGGCCTACGGTGTGATTGCTTATATGCAAAATCAACTGGATATCCTTCTTGTGATTCTTGCCATGATTGGTGGTTTATTAGGCTTCTTCGTCTTTAACCACAAGCCTGCCAAGGTTTTCATGGGAGATGTGGGAAGTTTGGCTCTAGGTGGGATGCTGGCAGCAATCTCTATGGCTCTCCACCAAGAATGGACCCTTTTGCTGATTGGGATTATCTATGTCTTTGAGACAAGCTCTGTTATGATGCAGGTTACCTACTTCAAACTCAGTGGTGGAAAGCGTATTTTCCGTATGACGCCTGTCCACCACCATTTTGAACTTGGAGGATTCTCAGGCAAGGGCAATCCTTGGAGCGAGTGGAAGGTTGACTTCTTCTTTTGGGGAGTTGGGCTTCTAGCAAGTCTCTTGACCTTAGCCTTTTTATACCTACTGTAAAACTAAGCTTTGATGACAAAATAAAACAGGATGAAGGTGATCTTCATCCTATTTTTGTGTGCTTAAAGGTTAGTTGGAGTCATCCTTTCTTCCTTTTAACATAAAAGTGGCTGTAAGGGCTAGGCTGAGTCCTGCTAAGAAGAGGAGTGGGTTGGACGCTTCTCCTGTCGCTGGAAGTTCTTCTTTAGGAGAATGATTTCCAGTTTTCGCAAGGCTCGGACTAGCTGAAAGTTGTTCAGCCTCGTGTGCCAAGGCTTCTTCATCTGAAGCACTTGGTTTTTCCTCTGTGTTAGAGCTTGTTCCAGTAGCTTGATAGACGACAGCATAGGTACTGAAATGATTAGTGATGAATTCTACCTTTCCGTCTCGAACGGTGAAATCAAGGGCTTGCAACTCCTTGGTCGGAGTAATATAGTAGACCTTTTCTACGTTAGCTGAAATAGGCAAGCGAACCAAGACAGAGCCTTTTGGCTGTACGCTATGATCTGTTGGATTTTTAAGTTGTAGGTCGTAAGCATCATAGGTCTTGCCAAAGAGTTCTTGAGCTAGGACACGTCGGCTAGAGATATGAGAAATTCCTTCTAAGTCAGTGACTCCACCAATGATTTCCACTCCAGTTTCCTTATCTTTCAAGACTTGAACTGGATAGTCAGGAAGGCTATGGGTCGGAGCGACCTGATCTCCACTGGTTCCGATAGGTTTGGTGTATTCAGGTTTTTCAACAGTAGGAGCTTCCTCTTGTCCTGCCGTTCCGATAGGGTCAGTGTATTCCGGAATTGTCACTGTAGGCGGTTCCTCTTGACCTGCAGTCCCGATAGGGTTGGTGTATTCCGGAATTTCAACTGTTGGAGCTTCTTCTTCTCCTGCAGTCCCGATAGGGTTGGTGTATTCCGGAATTTCAACTGTTGGAGCTTCTTCTTCTCCTGCAGTTCCGATAGGATTAGTGTATTCAGGTATTTCTACTGTTGGAGCTTCTTGTTCTCCCGCAGTTCCGATAGGATCAGTATATTCCGGAGTTTCAACAGTTGGAGCTGGTTCGTCCCCCTTGCTTGTAGTTGGCTGCTTCTCATCAACCTTCTTCTCATCTTTTTTAGTAAAGACAGCTACGACAGGACTACTTGTGGTAGTTCCTTGAATGGTATAAGCTTCAATGGCATTTCCAGTTTGTCGATCAGTAGCCTCAGGGATTGGGATTTGAACTTGATTATCTTGGATTGATAGCACGGTCTGATCCCCACTTGTAACCAGATGCGTTTCGTCCACTTTGCGTAAGACCAGAGGATCTTTGACACCAGGGAAGGTCACAGCGATGGCTTCCCAGTCTCCAGATGGTAGGGTTAAGGAAATTTCTTTGTCATTTTCCTTGAGAGGAGCGATACTTGGACTATCTATACCAATAGCAGGGGCTTTGATGATATCAAAGGAATCTAGAGAAATTTTCTTGCGACCTTCTGGCGAATCTGGGTCAACTTGTAATGTCAGGGTGTGCGGACCGTCAGTAAGGTTTGTAAATTCGCCAATAAAAGCTCTCTTTTCGGTTGCACCTGAAGTGTAGAAGTCTAGACTTGGCATTTCTTTGCCATCTAGTGTAACACGTGCTCGTCCAAGAGCGAGGCTCTTCAAGCCAAAGATACGAATACCTGTCCCTGTAAAGGAAATAGTTGCCTGAGCTTCTGAAGCTGCACTAGAGTCGCTGTTGTTGATGTCAGCGTATTTTTCTGTACCTCCGTAGAGTTCAGGGTCAGACCAGTCCTTAAACTGGGAAGCATACTGGATACGCGAATCACGATCATCCATTTTTTCAATCGTGTTACCTGTTCCTGCTAGAATCTTGAAGTAGTCTAACGAAATTTTCGAGCGCTCACTACCACGTCCTTTGTGCTCACGTTTAACACTAAGAGTCAATGTGTGAGGTCCGTCAGATAGTCCTGCGAAGCGACCAATGAGACTACCTTTTTCAGTTGCCCCAGCAGTATGGAAGTCAAGCTCGCCGACTTCTTTGCCATCAATTTTAGCAGTGGCAAGACCTAGTTCAGACGATTTCAGTCCATAGATTTCGATACCAACGCCAGTGAAAGGAATGGTAGCAGTGAGATCTTCGTCTGTGTAGTCTCCTTTTGAAAGGTCAGCAAATTTCTCTGTTCCTCCAAATAATTCTGAGTCTGCCCAGTTTCCAAAGGCAGCTCCGTACTGGATGCGGCTATCTCGGTCGTCCATCAACTCGCTATAGGTTTCGACAGTGGCCTGTTCAGAAACTTGTGTGGAAACTTCGCCCAGCATAGCCTTGACAGTATAAGTATAGGCGAGTTGAGGATTTAGTGATCGGTCAATAAAGTGGGTTTGATTGGTTACAAATTCTCTGGTCGCAGAGGTTTGGCCAGTTTCGTCTTTCACTTGTCTTTGGATGACATAGTGGGTAGCGCCTTCTACTTGGTTGAAGGTAAGTTCGGCAGTGACTCCATTTTGTCGAACGGCTGTCAGACTGGTCACACGGCCAGGGAAATGTTCAAAGGTAATGACGTCACCTTTTTGCGTTGCAAGCTGGATACGATTATCTTTAAGGATCGTTGCCTTGACTGGTTTGCCATTGACCTTGATTTGGCTAGCTTCGATATTTGGATAATCTACAACCAAGTCTCCACCGACATTTGAAAGGAAGGACAAGCTTTGCAGGTTTTTATCTTTCCACTTCATGCTGACTTCAAAGTTACCACGGGCAACCAAGCCAGAAACTTGACCGTCTTTCCATGCATCTGGAAGGGCTGGCAATGGTGCAATATAGCCAGTGTGTGATTGGAGAAGCATTTCTGCCATCCCACTGGTCGCTCCAAAGTTTCCGTCGATTTGGAAAGGCGCGTGGGTATCCCAAAGGTTTTCTAGAGTTGAGTACTTGAGCTGTTCAGCGAGTAAGCGATGGGCACGGTTACCGTCCAGCAGACGAGCCCAGAGGTTGATTTTATTGGCCTTAGACCAACCAGTCCCCCCATCTCCACGGTGATTCAAGGTAGCACGCGCAGCCTCTAGGTATTCAGCCTGGTCCTTGCTAAAGAGCGTACCTGGGAAGAGACCAACTAGATGGGAAACGTGGCGGTGGTGATTTTCAATCCCTTCATTGGTGAATTGCGGACTGTCTTCTTCGTACCATTCTTTGATACGGCCCTCTTTATTGATGTGAAGTGGTTTAAGTTTGTCAAATTTAGCCTTGACCTCTGTGACTAAGTCTTTGTCGACATTCAGATGGTTGGCAACTTCCATGTAGTCGTGGAATAGCTGCCAGACTAGCGATTGGTCAAAGGTATTTCCGATGGTGATGGTACCGTGTTCTGGTGAGTAGGATGGAGAAGACACCCAACGGTCACTGGCCTGGTCATAGTGCAAGAAGGAGTTCCAGAACTTGGCAGTCTCTTTCAACATAGGATAGATCTTTTCTTTGAGATAGGTCTCATCCTTGGTGAATTTGTAGTAGTCATAGACATTCTGCATCATCCAAGCGTTGGCTGCTGGAGACCAACCCCAATAGTAATTCCAACCAGGAGTAGTCCAGCCAAATGGTGTTGCCTGAGTATGGACCAGCCAACCATTTTCTTGTCCGTCTTTTGATTCAATACCAGCGTATTCTTTAGCAGCGATACGACCATAGTAGCGCATGTCGTCAATGTAATTGATCATTGGCTTGGCTGTTTCAGCAAGGTTACTCATGTAGGCAGGCCAATAGTTCATTTGCAAATTGACATTGAGGTGGTAGTCAGCGTTCCAAGGTGGATTGTCTACAGCGTTCCAGACTCCTTGGAGGTTGGCAGGAAGAGCATCTGTCCGATCACGAGACGAACTGATGAGTAGATATCGGCCATATTGGAAGAAGAGTTCTTCCAATTTTTGCCCTTTTTCTGGGTTATAGCCTTGAAGGGCCTCTTTTGTCGTTTGAGTAGTCTTGGTTCCGCCTAGATTTAGTTTAACGCGGTTAAAGAGACTTTGATAGTCCTTGATATGGGCCTTTTTAAGTGTCTCGTAGTCTTTGGACTTAGCTGCTTCGACAATCCCTTTAACTGTTTTTTCGAGGTCAATGTCTTTTCGATAGTTGGTTTTTGGATTCTGAGCAAAGTTAGTCTTGGCACTGAGATAGAGGGTTGCATAACTTGCGCCTGTAACGGTCAGAGTTTCGTCCTGAACAGTCACCTTTCCGTCCGTTTTAATTCCTAGATAGGATGCAAATTGGAGGCCGTTATCTTTGACAGTTCCCTTTAGAAGGATTCCGTTTGCATCTGTAGTGACATGACCATTCTTATAGTTGGAATATTCCCAAGAGTAGTTGCCATTAGCAAGCAAGTCTTCTGTCAAGCTGTTCCAAAGGGTAAAGTCAAGTGTCTTGTTTCCTTTTTTGGTCAAGTGGGTTACAGTGACATCATCAGGATAACTGGAGAAGGTTTCGCGTTTGAAGGTCGTCCCATCTTGGGTGTAAGAAGTGGTCGAGATAGCCTCAGAAATATCTAAGTCACGATGATAGTCGGTAACATTCTCCAAGCCTTTCTTTTGGTTGTTAAAGACCATAAAGATATCACCAAAAGATAAGTAACGACCATACTGAGCATTGTTTGGACCCACTAGGTTGCGCTCTGCCAATTGTTTGGCTTTTTGACGGTTTCCTTCTTCTAGGGCTTTACGAATTTCTGCCAAAACCTTATAGCGGTCCTGATAGTTTCCTCCGTTGTAGTCAGTGCTATCCGGTTGTGGTCCACCAGACCAGAGAGTTTTTTCATTGTATTGGATTCTTTCTTCACCGATTAATCCAAAAACCTTAGCCCCCATTTCACCGTTTCCGACAGGCAAGGCTTGTTTTTCCCAGCCGTCATAAGAAGGAGCAGTTGGTTGGTCGTAATGAAGTTGATAGTTTTCTTGCTTAGTCATAGGCTGATCTGCTTTTTCAGGTTCCTTATTTTCTTTAGCTTCTACAATGGCTTCTTCACTAGCTTGACTATTTGTCGTCTGAGTCTCGTTAGCTGGCTTGCTTTCGGAAACTACTGGGCTCTCGGCTAGAGACGGTTTTGTAGTTTCAGTAGCTTCAGCAGCTTGGGGTTCACTATCAGGCTTAGTGATAGCTTCGACAGAGGTTGGTTCAGTTTGCTTGACTTCAACACTGTCTGCAGCTACAGTATGGTTGACTAGAAAAACAGCCCCCAGTAAAACAGAAGCAGTCCCAACCGTCAGCTTGCGGATGCTATAGCGACAGGATTTCTCCCAAAAGTGTTTTTTCATAAAACCCTCCTTTGTGTATTCGAAACCGCTTACATTTTATAAAGCAGTTTCGTTTAATTTGTTTCTATTTATCTCCTCACCTCCCATTCTAATGGTCGCTTAGCATTTGTCAAGAACTTTTTAGCAAGATACATATTTGCTGTTGTTTTTTCTTAAAAAAGTAGAAGAAAGAGAGGAAAGGGTGGAATTATTCGTAATTTCATAAGTCATTCTGATTGTAAGACTAACTTAGAATTAGCTTAACCCCCTCCCTGAAAGCGTAAAACAAACTAGTCAGGAAAGTCACTTTATGGTATAATATAGAAGACTCAAAAAGAAACAGGAGAAAAAGAATGGATTTACTTTTAGCAATTATCTTGATTGTGCTAGCTTTTCTAGGAGGAGCTCTTGGAGGTATGTACTTGGTTCGTAAGCAAATTGAAAAAGAATTTGCGGACAACCCACGTTTGAATGCTGAGGCAGTTCGTGCTCTCTTGAGCGCAAATGGTCAAAAACCAAGCGAAGCCAAGGTACAACAAGTTTACCACCAAATCATCCGCCAACAAAAAGCAGCCCTTGCTAACAATAAAAAGAAATAAATAGGAAAAGTCTGGGATGAAAGTTCCAGACTTCTCACTATGTTCAATAGTTCTCAATGATAAGACTTTTTCCTTGCATTCTATTGATATTTGATTATGATTAAGAGAGAGGAAGTTGACATTTTATCAAGCTGTCTATCCGATCGTTCAGGACAAGGAATCATGATGAACTATCAATCAGAAAAAAGACTAGAAAGAAGACTGTATGGATAATCGACCAATTGGTTTTTTGGATTCGGGTGTCGGGGGCTTGACCGTTGTTCGTGAGCTCATGCGCCAGCTTCCCCATGAAGAAATCGTCTATATTGGAGATTCAGCACGGGCGCCCTATGGTCCCCGTCCTGCTGAGCAAATTCGTGAATATACTTGGCAGTTGGTCAACTTTCTCTTGACCAAGGATGTCAAGATGATTGTCATTGCTTGCAACACTGCGACTGCGGTCGTCTGGGAAGAAATCAAGGCCCAACTAGATATTCCCGTTCTAGGTGTGATTTTGCCAGGAGCTTCGGCAGCTATTAAGTCCAGTCAAGGCGGGAAAATCGGAGTAATTGGAACCCCTATGACGGTACAATCAGACATCTACCGTCAGAAAATCCATGATTTGGATCCAGACTTACAGGTGGAAAGTTTGGCCTGTCCCAAGTTTGCCCCCTTGGTCGAGTCTGGTGCCCTGTCAACCAGTGTTACCAAGAAAGTGGTTTATGAAACCCTGCGTCCCTTGGTCGGCAAGGTGGATAGCCTGATTTTGGGCTGTACCCATTACCCACTCCTTCGCCCTATCATCCAAAATGTCATGGGACCAAAGGTTCAGCTCATCGATAGTGGGGCAGAGTGTGTACGGGATATCTCGGTTTTGCTGAACTATTTTGAAATCAATCGTAGCCGAGATGAGGGACCTCTTCAACATCGTTTTTACACAACAGCCAATAGCCAAAGTTTTGCCCAGATTGGAGCAGAATGGCTGGAAAAAGAGATTCATGTGGAGCATGTAACTTTATGACAAACAAAATTTATGAATACAAGGATGACCAGGACTGGTATGTCGGTGTCTGGGATGTCTATGGAGGCATCTATAGCCTTATCAAAGATTCTCTCGAGCTTGATTTTATGGATTTAGCGCGGATTTTTCGGGACGAGGAAAATGGCTTTCCGATTACGATAACGGTGATGCGCTGGTCTTCTAACTTTCGTTTGCTCTCCTTTATCGTTGAGATTTTAAATGCGGAAGCAGGCCGCAATCTAGAAGTCATCCAACGTCAGGGTGCCCTGCTCTTGATTGAAAATGGACAGCTTTTGCATGTCGAATTGCCTAAAGAAGGAGTTGAAGTGGAAACCTTCTTTGAAACTAGCAAGGTCAGAGAAACTCTGCTCATTGCGACTCGTAACGAAGGAAAGACCAAGGAATTCCGAGCTATCTTTGACAAGTTAGGCTACGATGTGGAAAATCTCAATGACTATCCAGATTTGCCTGAAGTAGCTGAAACAGGTATGACCTTTGAAGAAAATGCCCGCCTCAAAGCAGAAACCATTTCCCAATTAACAGGCAAGATGGTGCTAGCAGATGACTCAGGTCTCAAAGTCGATGTCCTCGGCGGTTTGCCAGGAGTCTGGTCAGCCCGTTTTGCAGGTGTGGGAGCAACCGACCGTGAAAACAATGCCAAACTCTTGCACGAATTGGCCATGGTCTTTGAACTCAAGGACCGTTCGGCTCAATTCCACACAACCCTAGTCGTAGCTAGTCCAAACAAGGAAAGCTTGGTGGTTGAAGCTGACTGGCCAGGTTATATCAACTTTGAACCCAAGGGTGAAAATGGCTTTGGTTATGATCCGCTCTTCCTTGTGGGAGAGACAGGTAAGTCAGCAGCTGAATTAACCCTTGAAGAAAAAAATAGCCAATCCCACCGTGCCTTAGCCGTTAAGAAACTTTTGGAGGTATTTCCATCATGGCAAAGCAAACCATCATTGTAATGAGTGATTCCCATGGCGATAGCTTGATTGTGGAAGAAATTCGTGATCGTTATCTGGGGAAAGTTGATGCCATTTTTCACGATGGTGACTCAGAACTCCGTCCAGACTCTCCGCTCTGGGAAGGCATTCATGTCGTCAAAGGAAATATGGACTTTTATGCTGGCTACCCAGAACGGTTGGTGACTCAACTTGGTCCCACTAAGATCATCCAGACGCATGGACACTTGTTTGACATCAATTTCAACTTTCAAAAGTTGGACTACTGGGCTCAGGAAGAAGATGCCGATATCTGTCTCTATGGTCACTTGCATGTGCCAAATGCTTGGATGGAAGGCAAGACTCTTTTTCTAAATCCAGGCTCCATCAGCCAACCACGAGGGACTATCAGAGAATGTCTCTATGCTCGAGTGGAGATTGATGACAGCTATTTTAAAGTAGACTTTTTGACACGTGACCATGAGGTTTATCCAGGCTTGTCCAAGGAGTTTGCTCGATGATTGCCAAGGAATTTGAAGCATTTTTATTAGAGCAGGAAGAGACTTTTCTTACCCCTGCTGAGAATCTAGCAGCCTTGATTGATACCCATAACGCTGACCATGCAATTTTGGTGCTGAGCCAAATCACCTATACCCGTATCCCTGTTGTGACCTTTGACAAACGCTTTGTTGGAACCATTGGTCTGAGGGACATTTTGGCTTATCAAATGGAGCAAGGTTTGACGGATGAGCAGATGGCAACGACAGACATCGTCAATATGACCAAGACAGATGTGGCAGTCGTCGCTCCAGACTATAACATCACAGAGGTCCTCCATAAACTGGTGGATGAACCCTTCTTGCCAGTGGTAGATGGTGAAGGAATTTTCCAAGGAATCATCACGCGCAAGTCCATCCTCAAGGCTGTCAATGCCCTTTTGCATGACTTTAGTAAGGAATATGAGATTCGATGCAAATGAGAGATAGGATTTCAGACTTTTTAGAGGAAAAACAGGGCTTGTCTGCCAATTCCAAGCAGTCCTATAAGTATGATCTGGAGCAATTTTTAGACATTGTGGGTGAGCGGATTTCTGAGACCAGTCTTAAGATTTACCAAGGCCAGCTAGCCAATCTAAAAATTAGCGCCCAGAAGCGAAAACTTTCGGCCTGCAACCAATTTCTCTACTTTCTCTATCGAAAAGGAGAAGTGGACAGTTTTTACCGTCTGGAATTAGCCAAACAAGCTGAAAAGAAGACTGAAAAGCCAGAGATTCTAGATCTAGACTCTTTTTGGCAGGAAAGTAATTATCCAGAAGGACGCTTGCTGGCGCTTCTTATCTTGGAAATAGGGCTCTTGCCAAGTGAGATTTTAGCCCTCAAGGTTGCAGATATCAATCTGGATTTTCAAGTGTTGAGAATCAGCAAGGCTTCCCAACAGAGGATTGTCACCATACCTACGACCTTGATTCCAGAGCTAGAACCCTTAATGGGGCAGACCTATCTCTTTGAAAGGGGAGGGAAAGCCTATTCTCGTCAGTGGGCCTTTCGTCAGCTGGAGTCCTTTGTCAAGGAGAAAGGTTTCCCAGAACTATCAGCCCAAGCCCTACGGGAACAGTTCATTCTAAGACAGATAGAAAACAAGGTCGATTTGTACGAAATTGCAAAAAAACTAGGATTAAAAACAGTTCTGACCTTAGAAAAATATAGATAATGGATATTAAATTAAAAGATTTTGAAGGGCCCCTGGACTTGCTCTTGCACTTGGTTTCCAAATATCAGATGGATATCTACGATGTGCCCATTACGGAAGTTATCGAACAGTATCTAGCCTATGTCTCAACTCTGCAGGCCATGCGTCTGGAAGTGACGGGCGAGTATATGGTTATGGCCAGTCAGCTGATGCTGATCAAGAGCCGCAAGCTCTTGCCAAAGGTAGCAGAAGTGACAGACTTAGAGGATGACCTGGAGCAGGACCTTCTCTCCCAAATCGAAGAATACCGCAAGTTCAAACTCCTGGGTGAGCACTTGGAGGCTAAGCACCAAGATCGGGCTCAGTACTATTCCAAAGCGCCGACAGAGTTGATTTACGAAGATGCAGAGCTTGTACATGACAAGACGACCATTGACCTCTTTTTGGCTTTTTCAAATATCCTAGCCAAGAAAAAAGAGGAATTTGCTCAGAACCACACGACCATCCTGCGCGATGAGTATAAGATTGAGGACATGATGGTCATCGTAAAAGAGTCCTTGTCTGGACGAGACCAGTTGCGCTTGCAGGATTTGTTCAAGGAAGCCCAGAATGTCCAAGAGGTCATTACCCTCTTTTTGGCGACCCTAGAGTTAATCAAAACCCAGGAACTGACCCTCGTGCAAGAGGAGAGTTTCGGAGATATCTATCTTATGGAAAAGAAGGAAGAAAGTCAAGAGGCACAAAGCTAGACTTGATAGAGAGGAAAGATGAGTACTTTAGCAGAAATAGAAGCGCTCTTGTTTGTAGCAGGTGAAGATGGGATTCGGGTCCGTCAGTTGGCTGAACTCCTCTCTCTGCCACCGACAGGCATCCAACAGAGTTTAGAAAAATTAGCCCGGAAGTATGAAAAAGACCAAGATTCGAGCTTGTCCCTTATCGAGACAGGTGGTGCATACAGATTGGTCACCAAGCCTCAATTTGCAGCGATTTTGAAGGAATACTCCAAGGCGCCCATCAACCAAAGTTTATCTCGGGCTGCTCTTGAAACCTTGTCCATCATTGCCTACAAGCAACCGATTACCCGAATTGAGATTGATGCTATTCGTGGGGTTAATTCGAGTGGAGCTCTAGCTAAGCTACAAGCTTTTGAATTGATACGAGAAGATGGAAAAAAAGAAGTTTTGGGCCGCCCCAACCTCTATGTGACCACGGATTATTTCCTAGATTACATGGGAATTAACCATTTGGAAGAACTGCCAGTGATTGATGAGCTTGAGATTCAAGCCCAAGAAAGCCAATTATTTGGTGAAAGGATAGAAGAAGATGAGAATCAATAAGTATATTGCCCACGCAGGTGTGGCCAGTAGGAGAAAAGCAGAAGAGCTGATCAAACAAGGCTTGGTGACGGTCAACGGCCAAGTGGTGCGTGAACTAGCAACGACCATCAAGGCTGGCGACAAGGTCGAAGTTGAAGGACAACCTATCTACAACGAAGAAAAGGTCTACTATCTGCTTAACAAACCACGTGGAGTGATTTCCAGTGTGACAGATGACAAGGGCCGCAAGACTGTTGTGGACCTCTTGCCCAATGTCAAAGAACGCATTTACCCAGTTGGACGTTTGGACTGGGATACGTCAGGGGTCTTGATTTTGACCAATGATGGGGACTTTACAGACGAGATGATTCACCCCCGTAATGAGATTGACAAGGTCTATGTCGCGCGTGTTAAAGGTGTGGCCAACAAAGAAAACCTTCGTCCCTTAACTCGTGGAGTGGAGATTGAGGGTAAGAAAACCAAGCCAGCTGTCTATGAGATTCTCAAAGTGGATCCAGTTAAAAATCGCTCTGTGGTACAGTTGACTATCCATGAAGGGCGTAACCACCAGGTTAAAAAGATGTTTGAAGCCGTCGGTCTTCAAGTGGATAAGTTGTCTCGGACACGTTTTGGACACTTAGACTTGACAGGTCTTCGTCCGGGAGAAGCCCGTCGCCTTAATAAAAAAGAAATCAGCCAACTACACACCATGGCTGTAACCAAGAAATAATGAAACGAATCTTAATAGCGCCAGTACGCTTTTACCAACGTTTTATCTCACCAGCCTTTCCACCCTCTTGTCGCTTTGAGCCGACTTGTTCCAACTACATGATTCAGGCTATTGAAAAACATGGCTTCAAGGGTGTTTTGATGGGCTTGGCTCGGATTTTGCGTTGTCATCCTTGGTCGAAAATAGGCAAAGATCCTGTGCCAGACCACTTTTCACTCAAACGAAATCATAAACAAAAAGAATCAGCCTGATTCTTTTTTGTATACTCTAGAAAGGAAGTTGGAAGATTAAGATTTCCACTATCCTTCTCCTCTAAAAAGTGGTAAAATGGAGGACAGAAAGAAGGAACTGATATGACAACATTATTTTCAAAAATCAAAGAAGTAACAGAGCTTGCTGCGATCTCAGGTCATGAAGCACCTGTCCGGACTTATCTTCGTGAAAAGTTGACACCGCATGTGGATGAAGTAGTGACAGATGGCTTGGGTGGTATTTTTGGTATCAAACATTCAGAAGCTGCCGATGCGCCCCGTGTTTTGGTCGCTTCTCACATGGACGAAGTTGGTTTTATGGTCAGCGAGATTAAGCCAGACGGAACCTTCCGTGTGGTTGAAATCGGTGGCTGGAATCCTATGGTGGTCAGCAGCCAACGCTTCAAACTCTTTACTCGTGACGGTCGTGAAATTCCAGTGATCTCAGGTTCTGTCCCTCCACATTTGACACGTGGAACAGGTGGACCAACTATGCCAGCAATTTCAGATATCATTTTTGATGGTGGATTTGCAGACAAGGCTGAGGCAGAAAGTTTTGGTATCCGTCCGGGTGACACCATTGTCCCTGATAGCTCCGCTATCTTGACAGCCAATGAAAAAAATATCATCTCAAAAGCTTGGGACAACCGCTATGGTGTCCTCATGGTAAGCGAGCTAGCAGAAGCCCTTTCAGGTCAAAAACTCGGGAATGAACTCTATCTTGGCTCGAACGTCCAAGAAGAGGTTGGTCTTCGTGGCGCTCATACTTCTACAACTAAGTTTGACCCAGAAGTCTTCCTAGCAGTTGACTGTTCACCTGCTGGTGATGTCTACGGTGGCCAAGGCAAGATTGGGGATGGCACCTTGATTCGCTTCTACGATCCAGGTCACTTGCTTCTCCCAGGCATGAAGGATTTCCTTTTGACAACGGCTGAAGAAGCTGGTATCAAGTACCAATACTACTGTGGAAAAGGCGGAACGGACGCTGGAGCAGCTCATCTGAAAAATGGCGGTGTTCCTTCTACAACTATCGGGGTCTGCGCCCGTTATATCCACTCTCATCAAACACTCTACGCGATGGATGACTTCCTAGAAGCTCAAGCTTTCTTGCAAGCCTTAGTGAAAAAATTGGACCGCTCAACTGTTGATTTGATTAAAAATTATTAAACATAAGGGAGGTGGTCAGGATGGTAGAACCAAATCTAGAAAGCCTTATAAAAGATCTCTATAATCATGCCCGTCAGGGCTTGAGTGAAGATTTAGTTGCTGCTCTCCTAGAGACTGCTAAAAAACTGCCTACTACAAATGAGCAATTACTAGCAGTTCGTCTCTCAGGACTGGTCACTCGTGAATTGCTCACCAATCCCAAACACCCAGCACCTGAATTAATCAATTTGGCTCGCTTTATCAAAAGAGAAGAAGCTAAGTACAGAGGAACTGCAGTTTCTGCTATTATGTTTGGAGAGCTATTTAAAATGCTTTGATTCCATTGTGAATCAAAGCATTTTTTATATGCTCCAAAAGAAATTCTTGATGAGGAGACAAAAAAGCCATCCCATTCAGGATAGCTTCTTGGTACTTATACTCAATGAAAATCAAAGAGCAAACTAGGAAACTAACCGCAGGCTGTACTTGGGTACGGCAAGGCGACGTTGACGTGGTTTGAATTTGATTTTCGAAGAGTATTAAATTTGTTCAGCGATGACCTTTTCAGCAAGGTTCATAGCATGGTCAGACACACGAGTGTAGTGGGAAATGATGTCGATAAAGTTGACTCCAGCTTGTGTAGAACACTCACCCTTATTAAGACGTTTGATGTGGGTCTTTCTGAGAACTCGTTCCATATTGTTGATTTCTTTATGGCGTTCAATCAGACTTTGAGCTTTCTCAGTATCATTGTTTTCCACACTATCAAGGGCATCTTTGATGAACTCAGTGGTAGCGTGATAAATCTGAGCTAGCTCTTTCAAAGCGGCCTCAGAGAACTGAACATTCTTGCGTTGGAGATAGTCTGTTAGGTTGATTAACCCTTCTGCGTGGTCTCCAATCCGTTCCAAATCACGAGAAGAGTCGAGGATGTTGGTTAGGACTTCACTTTCCTTTTGACTCAAGGATTCGCTTGAGAGTCTGATGAGGTAACGAGTGAGTTTTTCATCGATGGTGTTGATGGCTTCCTCTGTCTTGTGCCCTTTTTCAGCTACCTTTTCATCCAAACCGATGATATAGCTATAAGAAAGGTCAAAAGCTTTGGCTGCATAGTTTCCCAAGTGAAGAAGTTCTTTTTTGGCATTTCCTAGAGCGATAGAAGGAGATTGTTGGATAAGTTGTTCGTCGAGATAAAGGGGCTCGTACTTGACAACCTCGTCTTCACCAGGGATGAGCTTGGTTACAAAGTAGGCCAAGGCTCCGATGAATGGAAATTGTACAATGGTGTTACTTACGTTAAAGGCACCGTGAGAGAAGGCAATCGTCATCTCAGGTGAGAGGTGAAGGAGTGCCTGGAAGTACTCGATCATAGCAGTGAAGGGGCCTAATAAGATTAAGCAAAGAATAGTTCCTAAAACGTTAAAGGTAACATGGGTTGCAGCAACGCGCTTTGCAGAGATGTTGGCTCCAGCTGCGGCAATGATAACGGTTAGGGTTGTCCCGATATTATCCCCGAAGAGAACTGGTAGCGAACCTTTAAGGTCAAGGAACCCACCTGCATAGAGGCCTTGCAAAATCCCTATTGTAGCCGAGGAAGCCTGGATGAGGACGGTAATCACCGCACCAGCTACCACTCCTAAAATAGGATTTTGTCCCAAGGTTACCATATATTCCTTGAATTGTGGTAAATCTTTAAGCGGACTCATACCGGCACTGATAAGGTTGAGAGCATAGAAGATTCCCCCTACACCAAACAGGATGCGCCCGATATTGTTTGCTGTTCTGTTTTTTGTAAAGAAGAGGAACATGGTTCCAAGGAAAATCAAGGGTAAAGCATACTCACCAAGCTTGAAACCGATGATAAAGGAAGTAACGGTGGTTCCAATGTTGGCTCCCATGATAATTCCGATAGCCTGTCTAAGAGTGAGAAGACTAGCGCTGACCAGCCCAACCGTGATAACTGTAACCCCTGTACTTGACTGGATGAGTGCAGTCACGACAATCCCGACTAGGACACCTAAAAAGGGATTGCTAGTGTACTTGTCAATGTAAAAACGAAGTCGATCTCCAGCAGCTTGTTGCAAACCGTCTCCCATGGTCTTAATACTGTATAAAAACAGTCCTAGACCTCCTAAAAAGTGAAATAAAATTTCCTGCCAATTAATGGACATTTCTTTTTCCTCCGAAAAATAATAACGGAATTTCTCCTATTCTATTTTAAAGGATAAAAGTAAATCTCACAAGTGTTTAGCTGAAATTTTCATAAGAAAGAAGAACTTTCTTTTAAAATGAGAGATAGATTCCCTTTAAGATAGATGATTTATAGGATTGTGTCCAAATTTTACTGATTATTATCCTAGTTATAGTTTTTATGTTAAATAGATTGACATCGCTTTCATATAGGATAAAATGAAGATGATCCTGTTCTGGTGGTGTGCACTGAGAACAGTTACTTTTTATCAAAAAGTAAAGCGCTTACTTTACATTTTATTAGGAGGATAAGATGAAAAATCTATTTTTTGAAAAACGTTGCCGTTACAGTATTCGTAAGCTGTCAATCGGAGCTTGTTCCTTGATGATTGGTTCAGCTCTATTTGCGAGCCCAGCTCTTGCCGAACAAGTCGCAGTCCCTGAAACAGTTGCAAATACGAGCGCCCAAGCTACAAGCGCGAGTGAAAAAGCGAGCCCAGATACTGCAGCTCTCGAAAAACAATTAGAGGAAACTGAAAACAAAGTAGCTGAGCAACCAATTTCAGAAAACACTCCAGCAATAACGGATCTAGTTAATGAAAAAGAAGAAGCGAAGCCAGCTCCGACAGAAAAAGTTGAGGAGCCAGCTCCAGCAACTGACAAAGAAGGAGTCAAGCCTGAGGAAACTCCTCAGGTGGTTGATAATAAAGCCGACAAACCAAGTCTAGCAGACGTTCCTAAAAATGAAGAGAAGAGTCTCCGACCAAAAGAAATCAAATTTGATACATGGGAAGATTTGTTGAAATGGGAACCGGGTGCGCGTGAGGATGATCCTATCAATCGTTCATCAGTTGAACTCGCCAAGCGACATAGAGGCCAGTTGGTTAACGAAAAAGCAAGCAGAAGAGCTAAAGTTCAGGCGCTAGCAAATACCAACTCAAAGGCCAAATACCACGCTTCTGTTGGTGGAGAAGAATTCAAGGCCTATGCTTTTGACTACTGGCAATACTTAGATTCAATGGTCTTCTGGGAAGGTCTAGTCCCTACTCCAGATGTCATTGATGCCGGGCACCGCAACGGAGTTCCCGTTTATGGAACCCTCTTTTTCAACTGGTCAAACAGCATTGCGGACCAAGAGAAATTTGCGGCCGCCTTGAAACAAGATGAAGATGGTACCTTCCCTATCGCAAGAAAACTTGTTGATCTTGCTAAGTATTACGGATTTGATGGCTATTTCATCAACCAGGAGACAACGGGTGAATTGGTAGCGCCTCTTGGTGAAAAAATGCGCCAATTCATGCTCTATACAAAAGAATATGCAGCTAAGGTCAACCATCCAATCAAGTATGCTTGGTACGATGCCATGACCTACAAATATGGCCGTTACCACGAAGATGGTCTTGGTGATTACAACTACCAGTTCATGCAAAAAGAAGGAGACAAGGTCCCTGCAGATCAATTTTTTGCCAATTTCAACTGGAACAAGGAAAAGAATGACCACTCTGTAGAGATGGCAAAATGGCTAGAGCGTAGTCAATATGATGTCTTTGCAGGCTTAGAATTGCAACAAGGTGGTTCATATAAGACCAAGGTCAACTGGGATGCTCTCTTAGATGAAAATGGCAAGTTGCGTTTATCACTTGGACTCTTTGCGCCAGATACGATTACCAGTCTAGGAAAAACAGGCGAAGATTACCACAAAAACGAAGATATCTTCTTTACAGGTTACCAAGGAGATCCAACGACTCAAAAACCAGCGGACAAAGAGTGGTATGGAATTGCCAATTTAGTTGCGGACCGCACACCAGCAGTAGGTCGAACCTTCACGACCTCCTTTAATACAGGTCATGGTAGAAAATGGTTTGTGGACGGCAAAGTTTCTAAGGATTCTGAGTGGAACTACCGTTCTGTTTCTGGTGTCTTGCCAACATGGCGCTGGTGGCAGACTTCAACGGGGGAAAAACTTCGTGCAGAATATGACTTTACAGATGCCTATAATGGAGGTAACTCCCTTAAATTCTCAGGTGATGTAGCTGGTAAGACGGACCAGGATGTGAATTTGTATTCTACCAAACTAGAAGTAACGGAGAAAACCAAACTTCGGGTTGCCCACAAGGGAGGAAAAGGCTCTAAAGTTTATATGGCTTTCTCTACAACACCAGACTACAAATTTGAGGATGCAGCCGCATGGAAAGAGCTAACACTTTCTGATAACTGGAAGAATGAAGAATTTGACCTTAGCTCACTAGCAGGTAAAACCATCTATTCAGTCAAACTCTTCTTCGAGCATGAAGGAGCTGTAAAAGATTATCAGTTCAACCTAGGACAATTAACAATTTCGGATAATCACCAAGCACCACAAGCGCCTACGGGTCTTTCTGTGGTGAAGCAATCTCTTAAGAATGCCCAAGAAGCTGAAGCAGTGGTTCAATTTTCGGGTAACCAAGATGCGGATTTCTATGAAGTCTACGAAAAAGATGGAGATAACTGGCGTTTGTTGACAGGATCATCTGCTTCAACCATCTACTTGCCAAAAGTTAGCCGTTCTGCTAATGCGACTGGTACGACTCAGGAACTGAAAGTCGTTGCAGTTGGTAAAAATGGCCTCCGTTCCGAAGCTGCGACGGCATCCTTTAACTGGGGGATGACTGTTCAGGATACAACTCTCCCAAGACCTTTGGCTGAAAATATTGTTCCAGGGGCAACGGTTATTGGTAGCACTTTCCCGAATACTGAAGGCGGGGAAGGCATCGAAGGCATGTTGAACGGTACGATTACAAGTCTGTCAGACAAGTGGTCTTCAGCTCAGTTGAGCGGTAGTGTGGATATTCGCTTGACCAAGCCACGTACCGTTGTTAGATGGGTCATGGATCATGCGGGAGCTGGTGGTGAGTCTGTCAACGACGGTTTGATGAACACCAAAGACTTTGACCTTTATTATAAAGATGCAGATGGTGAGTGGAAACTAGCTAAGGAAGTCCGTGGCAACAAAGCACACGTGACAGATATTACTCTTGACAAACCAATCACTGCCCAAGACTGGCGCCTAAAAGTTATCACTTCAGATAATGGGACACCTTGGAAGGCAATTCGTATCTACAACTGGAAGATGTACGAAACCTTGGACACAGAAAGTCAAAATATTCCAATGGCTAAGGTAGCTGCCCGTTCACTTGGAAACCATCAAGTTCAACTTGGTTTCTCTGATGTTCCAGCTGGTGCAACTATCACCGTTTACGACAAGGCAGATTCACAAACACCGATTGCAACTTTGAAGACTGAAACTGGAGGCGACTTGGCAACAGCACCATTGGGCTTTGACAAGCAACCAACTCTCCTCTACTATCGTACCCAACTACCTGGCAAAGAAATCAGTAACACCTTGGCAGTAGCGATTCCGCAGGATGAAAGAAAAATTGCTGCGGTTAGCCTGGAAAAAGGACCTAAGAAGACAGTTTATAAAGAAGGTGAAAATCTCGAACTCAGAGGCGGAACCCTCCGTGTTCAATACGAAGGGGGACAAGCCGACGAGCTGATTAACCTTACTCACTCAGGTGTGACTGTTTCTGGATACGACGCTCATCAAAAAGGGGAACAGAAGCTCACAGTCAGCTACCTTGGACTTCCAGTTACTGGTGACTTGAAGGTACAAGTGACTGGTCAAGATGAAGGAAAACCAAAGGAAGTAGCAGGTCTGTATATTACTCAGAAACCGAAAACGGACTATCTAGTAGGAGAGCAACTGGATCTTGCAGAAGGTCGCTTCGGCGTTCTCTATGATGATGAGACAGAAGAAAGCCATGCCTTCACAGATCAAGGTGTTGAAATTACGGGCTACGATGCTCAAAAGACTGGTCGTCAGACCTTGACCCTTCATTACAAGGGACACACAGCTGAGTTCGATGTTTTGGTTTCTCCAAAAGCAGCTGTCAACGACGAGTACCTCAAACAAGAAATTACTGCTGCCCAAGGCCGTCAGTCAACCCTTGCCTACACCTTCTCAAGCGAGGACAAACAAGCAACATTAGTAGAGAAGCTCAATGCAGCCAAAGATGTTGCAGAAAACCATGATGCCAGTCAAGAAGAGGTCAACAAAGCTTTGAATGAGTTGAAACAAGCAGGGACAGACTTGGATGGAAATCAACGTTATCAGACAGCTAGAGAAGAATTGGAAGGCTTGCTCGAATCCCTTCGTGAAAAAGATCCTAAAGCTGAGTTGATTGAACAAGCAGAAACTTTGTTGGCTTCAGAGATGCCAACTCCACAAGCTTTTGCGGAAATTAAAGAAAAGTTGAATAAGAAACTAGATCCTGCAGAAGAAAGCCATCATGTTGGAAGCATGGATCCAAATGAAGTGGCCCCAACGGTTGAAGCTCTCCCTGAACTAGTTGTTGAAACTGAAACAGCAGCCTTTGAACGTCAGGAGCGACCAAACGCCAAACTTCTCAAAGGACAACGCCAGCTAATTCAAGCAGGAGCGGAAGGCCAAGTTCGTCGTCTAGTAGAAGTAGATGCCCAAGGCAATCGCACCCTTCGTTCAACTGAAGTTCTTAAGGAAGCTATCCCAGAAATTACCGAAGTTGGTACAAAAGTTCTGTCAAGTAACCAACCGGCTGAGGGAGTAAAAGACCTAGTTTTAGAAATTCCGAAACTAGAAATTGAAGAGGACACAGTGGCCTTCGAACGTCAAGAGCGACCAAATGCAAGCCTTCTTAAAGGCCAAGTTCGTCGCTTTGTAGAAGTAGATGCCCAAGGCAAACGCAGCCTTCGTTCAACTGAAGTTCTCAAGGAAGCTATCCCAGAAATTGTTGAAGTAGGAACGAAAGAGGAGCAAGTCTCACAAACAAGGGATCAAGCGCTTTCAGCAGCATCGGCAAAAGTTGAAAAGGCAACAACTCAACTTCCAAATACTGGTGCAGAAACAGATGCTAGTCTAGTAGCGCTGGGACTCCTCGGAGTAATGAGCGGCTATGACTTGCTTGTTAGAAGGAAAAAAGAAGATTAATCGGATTTACGAATTCTTGGGATTTCTCATAACAACTAAAAAACAAGGCTTGACTGTAGATCAGTCAAACCTTGTTTTTAGTTTTAAAATTGAAGAGTAAATTTGAAGCTAGATTTTTGTTATTCAATTCCTTGAATAAATTTTTGGAAACGATAGGTGTCGAAATAAATATTGGATGCAACTAATTTATCAAATTCATCAAATTTCAGAAATTCTGCGACATCCAGTTCGAGTTCTTTTCCTTGCGGAGAATGTAGACGGTAGCGATTTAAAGCTGAGACTGCTCGACCATCAACAAGTAATTGCTTCACTTCAAGATGCTGGCTCAAAGCATAGAATTGGCCTGCGCCTTGCAAATAAACATCACGTCCTTGTCGAATTTCTATACTATCGCACATGCCATAATCAAAGTTTTCAGCTACGAAATCTTCCCAGCCTCCCTCATTTACTGCCGTAAAATAGCTTTCTGCAAGTGTTTTTGTATCCATTTGGAACCTCCTGTAAAATAATTGGGCTATGATGAATATCACGAAATATTTTGCCCACTTAAGAGTATACAAAAGGAAATATGACTACAGGTTGTCATATTGCTGAAGATTTTTTTTGAGAGTACTGACCAGTAGATTTTGTAAGTGACTTGGAGATACGACCTTTACTTGATAACCAAAGCTTAAGAGTAAATCAAAAAATGCAGGAGTTAAAGCTCTGAATGCCTGAACTTTTATTATTTCGTCCTCGACTCTGATTTCTTCTTCCGTGAAGTGATCGTAGATTTTTGGAAGTGCAAATCTTGTAAAAACTAGTTCGATTTCTTCTCTTTGCCCCTCCACTTTACTTTTGGGGGGATTTAAAAAAAGCTCTAACTTTTCTTGAGATAAACGTGGATAATCGAATGATTTATCTTTTATCTCCACTGGTTCTAGTTCTCGAATTCGAGTTAATTTAAAAATACGAAAATCTAATTTTTCTAAGCAGTAACCGATAACATACCAAGCATTCAGTTTATAGATCAATCTGTATGGGATAATTGTTCGCTGACTTTTCTCCTGTTTTTTCGAATAGTAAGAAAAAGAAATCATCTGTTCAGTTTGTATCGCTTCCTCAATTTCTAGTAAATAATTTGTATTAAGAGTCCAGGAACTGAGATCAAAGTAAAAAGGACTGTTTGCTCTTGTAATTTCTTGAGAAGACAGCTTGTGTTCGATACTGTCAAGACTTGAATGACCAACGATTTTACTAACATTTTGGCTCATATTAATGATAAACTGTCTCTCTTCCTCAGTGAAAAAGTTTCTGTCTATCTTATAGTCGCTTGGTATATAAAAACCTCCCTTATCTCCACGTTCCGAATAGATTGGAATCCCCGCTAAACTGAGTGTATCCATGTCTCTATATACAGTTCGAGTAGATATTTCAAACCTCTCTGCAATCTCTTTAGCTGTTATTCTCTTCTTATTTAAAAGAGACAGTAAAATATAGATTAGTCTTTCTAATTTCATGGTAGCAATTCCTCTTCTTTTAATCTCAAATAGCACAAACTGAAGAAACTATTTTAGTTATATTGTATAATAAGAAACCAAGCAATTCAAAAAGAAGGACTGTAGAGTTTAGAATATTAAGGATTAAAATCTTAGAAAAAGGATAGTATAGAAGTAATTAGGCAGATCAATCAAGAAATTTGCCTAAATTATTCCAACCGAATTATGTGAAAATTGCTATTTCCCGAACAGCAATCCTAGGTTTTTAGGTTAATAAATAGAAGAAAGAACAAGAAAAGTTTAGGGTTTTTCTATCTCTTTTGCTGATTTTGTGATATAATTAACACGTATAAAAAAAGAAGGAGTCATATCTAATGGCAAAATTGACTGTTAAAGACGTTGACTTGAAAGGGAAAAAAGTTCTCGTTCGTGTTGACTTCAACGTACCTGTTAAAGATGGCGTGATTACCAATGACAACCGTATCACTGCAGCTCTTCCAACTATCAAGTACATCCTTGAACAAGGTGGACGTGCAATCCTCTTCTCTCACCTTGGACGTGTAAAAGAAGAAGCAGACAAAGAAGGTAAATCACTTGCTCCTGTAGCTGCTGACTTGGCAGCTAAATTGGGTCAAGACGTTGCTTTCCTTCCAGGTGTCACTCGTGGTGCTGAATTGGAAGCTGCGATCAACGCTCTTGAAGATGGACAAGTTCTCTTGGTTGAAAACACTCGTTTCGAAGATGTTGACGGCAAGAAAGAATCTAAAAACGATCCTGAACTTGGTAAATACTGGGCATCACTTGGAGATGGTATCTTCGTAAACGATGCATTCGGTACAGCTCACCGTGCACACGCATCTAACGTTGGTATCTCAGCAAACGTTGAAAAAGCAGTTGCTGGATTCCTTCTTGAAAACGAAATTGCCTACATCCAAGAAGCAGTTGAAGCTCCAGAACGTCCATTCGTAGCTATCCTTGGTGGTTCAAAAGTTTCAGACAAGATCGGTGTTATCGAAAACTTGCTTGAAAAAGCTGATAAAGTTCTTATCGGTGGTGGGATGACTTACACATTCTACAAAGCACAAGGTATCGAAATCGGTAACTCACTTGTAGAAGAAGACAAATTGGATGTTGCGAAAGCTCTTCTTGAAAAAGCAAACGGTAAATTGATCTTGCCAGTTGACTCAAAAGAAGCAAACGCATTTGCTGACTACACTGAAGTGAAAGACACTGAAGGTGAAGCAGTTGATCCAGGTTTCCTTGGTTTGGATATCGGTCCAAAATCAATTGCTAAATTCGACGAAGCCTTGACTGGTGCGAAAACAGTTGTATGGAACGGACCTATGGGTGTATTTGAAAACCCAGACTTCCAAGCTGGTACAATCGGTGTGATGGACGCTATTGTGAAACAACCAGGTGTTAAATCAATCATCGGTGGTGGTGATTCAGCTGCCGCAGCCATCAACCTTGGCCGTGCAGACAAGTTCTCATGGATTTCTACTGGTGGTGGAGCATCAATGGAACTTCTTGAAGGTAAAGTTCTTCCAGGATTGGCAGCTTTGACTGAAAAATAAATAGTTTAACTAAAAGAAGATGGTGTGACCATCTTCTTTTTAATTTAATTTATAAATATGTAGAATTATTCTATAAATAAAAAGAAAAAAGAGTAAATATTTGCATCCTGCCTTGTAAAGTGCTAGTATAAGAAGTAACGACTAAATTCATATAAGGAAAGGGATTAAAATGAAAAATAAAAAAGAAGTCTATGGATTTCGTAAAAGCAAAGTTGCGAAAACTTTGTGTGGTGCTGTTTTAGGAACTGCTTTGATTGCTTTTGCAGACAAAGCAGTATTTGCTGATGAAGTTACAGAGACAACTAGTACAAGTACAGTTGAGGTAGCTACTACAGGAAACCCAGCTACAAATCTACCTGAAGCTCAGGGTGAAATGAGTCAAGTTGCCAAAGAAAGCCAAGCTAAGGCTGGTTCTAAAGACTCAGCTTTACCAGTAGAAGTATCATCAGCTGATTTGGATAAAGCAGTTGCTGATGCAAAATCTGCAGGAGTTAAGGTAGTTCAAGATGAAACAAAAGGCAAAGGAACAGCCACAACTGCTACAGAGAATGCTCAAAAACAAGATGAGATTAAAAGTGACTATGCTAAACAGGCTGAAGAAGTAAAGAAAACAACTGAAGCATATAAAAAAGAAGTTGCAGCTCATCAGGCTGAAACAGATAAAGTCAATGCTGAAAACAAAGCAGCGGATGACAAGTATCAAAAAGATCTAAAAAGTCATCAAGAAGAAGTTGGAAAAATCAACACTGCCAATGCAACAGCTAAAGCAGAGTATGAGGCTAAGCTAGCACAATATCAAAAAGATTTAGCAACTGTCAAAAAAGCAAACGAAGATAGTCAACAGGATTATCAAAATAAACTTTCAGCTTACCAGACAGAATTAGCTCGAGTACAAAAAGCTAATGCTGAAGCTAAGGAAGCTTATGATAAAGCAGTAAAAGAAAATACTGCGAAAAACGAAGCGCTTAAAGCTGAAAACGAAGAAATCAAGCAACGGAATGCCGCAGCTAAGACAGATTATGAAGCTAAAGTTGCGAAATATGAAGCAGACCTTGCCAAGTATAAGAAAGAGTTAGCAGAGTATCCAGCTAAATTAAAGGCATATGAAGATGAGCAGGCCAAAATTAAGGCTGCATTGGTAGAACTTGAAAAAAACAAGGATCAGGACGGGTACTTGTCTAAGCCATCTGCTCAGAGCTTGGTTTATGATTTAGAATCGAATGCTCAACTGGACCTTAAAACAGAAGGAAAACTTCTTACAGCAGCAGCAGTTGATGAAGCCTTTAAGAAAGACACAGTACAATATGGCAAGAAAAATCTTCAGTTAGACAATCTAAATGTCAAGAACTTGGAGAACGGTGCGACTACTTCTTCAGTGGAATTGTATGGTAATATTGGAGACAAATCTGACTGGACCACCAATGTAGGGAATAAAACTGAAGTTAAATGGGGCTCAGTTCTTCTAGAACGTGGACAAAGCGTAACTGCGACTTATACCAACCTTCAAAATTCCTACTACAATGGTAAAAAGATTTCGAAGATTATTTACAAATATACTGTAGATCCATCTTCAAAATTCCAAAATTCTAGTGGGAAAGTTTGGTTGGGAATCTTTAGTGATCCAACTTTGGGAGTCTTTGCTTCTGCTTACACTGGTGATGTTGAAAAAGGTACTTCAATTTTCATTAAAAATGAATTTACCTTCTATGATGAAAATGACCAACCAATTAATTTTGACAATGCCCTTCTTTCAGTAGCGTCTCTAAATAGAGAAAATAATTCTATTGAGATGGCCAAGGATTACACTGGTAACTTTATTAAAATTTCCGGTTCATCTGTTGGAGAAAAAGACGGAAAGATTTATGCTACTGAAACCTTGAACTTTAAACAAGGCCAAGGTGGATCTCGTTGGACTATGTATCCAAATGGTCAACCTGGTTCAGGTTGGGATTCATCAGATGCACCAAACTCTTGGTACGGTGCTGGAGCTATTAGTATGTCTGGCCCTACGAATCATGTTACTGTTGGTGCCATTTCTGCGACCCTAGTAGTTCCTTCTGATCCAGTTATGGCGGTTGATACAGGTAAAAGACCAAACATCTGGTACTCACTCAATGGTAAAATTCGTGCGGTTGACGTTCCGAAAATTACAAAAGAAAAACCAGCTCCACCGGTAGCACCAACTGCACCACAAGCTCCTACTTATGAAGTAGAGAGACCACTGGAACCAGCTCCAGTGGTACCAAACTACGAAAATGAGCCAACTCCACCAGTTAAGACTCCAGATCAACCAGAACCATCAAAACCAGAAGAGCCCAATTATGATCCATTGCCAACTCCGCCTGTAGCACCAACCCCTAAGCAGTTGCCAACACCACCAGCGGTGCCAACAGTTCACTTCCATTACAATCGTCTATTTGCACAACCTCAGATTAATAAAGAAATTAAAAACGAGGATGGAGTAGATATCGATCGTACTCTCGTTGCTAAGCAGTCTGTAGTGAAGTTTGAGTTGAAAACGGAAGCGTTGACAGCTGGTCGTCCAAAAACAACTTCGTTTGTATTGGTAGATCCACTTCCAACTGGCTATCAGTTTGATTTGGAAGCGACCAAGGCTGCAAGCAAAGGTTTTGAAACAAGCTATGACAAAGCTAGTCACACTGTAACCTTTAAGGCTACTGAGGAGACCTTAGCTGCTTTCAATGCAGATTTGACAAAATCCTTTGAGACTCTATATCCAACTGTTGTTGGTCGTGTCTTGAATGATGGGGCGACTTATACGAATAACTTTACATTGACAGTCAACGATGCCTACGGTGTTAAGTCAAACATTGTTCGTGTAACGACTCCAGGTAAACCAAATGATCCTGACAATCCAAATAACAACTACATCAAGCCTTTGAAAGTTAACAAGAACAAGCAAGGTGTGAATATTGATGGCAAAGAAGTTCTAGCTGGTTCAACGAACTACTATGAACTCACATGGGATTTGGACCAATACAAGGGAGATAAATCGTCTAAAGAAGCAATTCAAAATGGTTTCTACTATGTAGATGATTATCCAGAAGAAGCCTTGACCCTTCAACCAGAATTGGTTAAGATTCGTGATCTAGAGGGCAACCTTGTATCAGGTATCAGTGTTCAACAATATGATAGTTTAGAAGCTGCTCCTAAGAAAGTTCAGGACTTGTTGAAGAAAGCAAACATCACTGTTAAAGGTGCTTTCCAACTCTTCTCAGCTGATAATCCAGCCGAATTCTACAAGAATTATGTAGCAGCAGGAAAATCATTGCTAATCACAGATCCGATGACAGTTAAACCTGAATTTGGTCAAACGGGTGGTAAGTATGAAAACAAAGCCTACCAAATTGATTTTGGAAATGGCTATGCTACAGAAGTAGTTGTTAACAACGTACCGAAAATCACACCGAAAAAAGATGTGACAATCAGTATGGATCCAAGTAGTGACAATATTGATGGCCAAACAATTCCGTTGAACCAGTACTTCAATTATCGTTTGATTGGTGGTTTGATCCCGCAAAATCATTCTGAGGACTTGAATGACTATAGTTTTGTAGATGATTATGACCAAAAAGGTGATCAATACACTGGAAACTATAAAGTTCTTGCCAAGGTTGATATCCGATTGAAAGACGGTCGTGTTATCAAGGCAGGTACAGACTTAACAGCTGAAACACAGGTTGAACATGATCAAGATAAGGGAATGATTACAATTCGCTTCAAGGAAGAATTCCTTCAAGAGATTCAGTTGGATTCTCCATTCCAGGCTGAAACTTATATTCAAATGAAACGAATTGCTGTCGGAACCTTTGAAAATACCTATGTAAATACTGTGAATAAAGTTGCTTACGCCTCAAACACAGTTCGTACGACAACGCCAGAACCTAAGAAACCAGAGGAGCCAACAACTCCTAATCCAAATCCAAAAGGTAACCCTACTCTACCTCAAACAGGTACAAATGATTCAAGCTACATGCCGTATCTTGGTCTTGCAGCTTTAGTAGGAGTTTTAGGACTTGGTCAGTTGAAGCGTAAAGAAGACGAAAGCAAGTAAGCTCTGACAGTTAAATAGAAAAGAGGGACTCTGTTTCCTCTTTTTTATAGCCTTAAATTAAAAACGTTTCCTATTGATTTTCACTCATAAAATCAACTAATTTATGTTAAAATGGTAGTAGAAAGTTGAGATTATGAGTTATTTTAAAAAATATAAATTTGATAAGTCACAGTTCAAGCTTGGTATGCGAACCTTCAAAACAGGGATTGCCGTATTTATAGTTCTCTTGATTTTTGGTTTTTTTGGCTGGAAGGGACTTCAAATTGGAGCATTGACAGCGGTTTTCAGTTTACGAGAGAGCTTTGATAAGAGTGTCCATTTTGGAACTTCGCGTATCTTAGGAAATAGTATTGGCGGTTTTTACGCCCTTGTCTTTTTCCTCTTAAACACTTTATTTCATGGAGCCTTTTGGGTAACCTTACTAGTTGTTCCAATTTGCACCATGTTAACCATTATGACAAATGTTGCCATGAACAATAAGGCAGGAGTTATCGGTGGCGTAGCAGCTATGTTGATCATTACCCTATCAATACCGAGCGGAGAAACATTTTTGTACGTATTTGCACGTGTATTTGAAACATTTATGGGAGTTTTTGTCGCAATCCTTGTAAATTATGATATTGAGCAACTGAAACTCTTTTGGGAGAAAAAAAGAAAATAATGTTACATTTTATGACATTATTCGTTGACGTTTGTCTTTTTTTAGACTATAATAGACAGGAAGAAGGAAATTGTAAATGAAGGAAAGAGAATTTCGCCGAAATATGGCAGTTTTTCCTATCGGCAGTGTTATGAAATTGACCGATCTCTCGGCGCGTCAGATTCGTTATTATGAAGATCAAGAGTTAATCAAACCTGATCGAAACGAAGGGAACCGTCGCATGTATTCCTTGAATGACATGGATCGTCTGCTTGAAATCAAAGATTATATCTCTGAAGGTCATAATATTGCTGCGATTAAGAAAAAATATGCTGAACGCGAGGCGAAGTCCAAGAAAGCCGTGAGTCAGACGGAAGTGCGTCGTGCACTTCACAATGAACTCCTCCAGCAGGGGCGCTTTGCTTCAGTACGGTCACCCTTTGGTCGCGGTTAGGCAATCGCAAGTAGTCATATATTAAGGAGAAAACCCATGCCAATCACAGCTGCAGATATTCGTCGTGAAGTCAAGGAAAAAAATGTTACCTTTATTCGTCTCATGTTTTCAGATATTCTGGGAACCATGAAAAACGTCGAAATTCCTGCTACAGATGAACAGTTAGATAAGGTCTTGTCAAATAAAGCCATGTTTGATGGCTCTTCTATTGAAGGTTTTGTACGTATCAATGAATCAGATATGTACTTGTATCCAGACTTGGACACATGGACAGTCTTCCCTTGGGGAGATGAAAATGGAAGTGTTGCAGGTCTGATCTGTGATGTCTATACAACAGAAGGCGAACCTTTTGCAGGTGATCCACGTGGCAACCTCAAGCGTGCACTTCGTCATATGGAAGAAGTAGGATTCAAATCCTTCAACCTTGGGCCAGAACCAGAATTCTTCCTCTTTAAGCTGGATGAAAATGGGGATCCAACTCTTGAGGTAAATGACAAGGGTGGCTACTTCGACTTGGCCCCTACTGACCTTGCAGACAATACGCGTCGTGAAATCGTGAATGTCTTGACCAAAATGGGATTTGAAGTAGAAGCGAGTCACCACGAGGTTGCGGTTGGACAACATGAAATTGACTTCAAGTATGATGAAGTCCTCCGTGCCTGTGACAAGATTCAAATCTTTAAACTCGTTGTTAAAACCATTGCTCGCAAACATGGCCTTTACGCAACCTTTATGGCTAAACCGAAATTTGGTATTGCTGGATCAGGTATGCACTGTAATATGTCCTTGTTTGATGCAGAAGGAAATAATGCCTTCTTTGATCCAAACGATCCAAAAGGAATGCAGTTGTCTGAAACGGCCTACCATTTCCTTGGCGGTTTGATCAAGCATGCTTACAACTATACTGCTATCATGAACCCAACAGTTAACTCATACAAACGTTTGGTTCCAGGTTATGAAGCGCCTGTTTACATTGCTTGGGCTGGTCGTAACCGTTCGCCACTTGTACGCGTACCGGCTTCACGCGGTATGGGAACTCGTCTTGAGTTGCGTTCAGTGGACCCAATGGCAAACCCATATATCGCTATGGCTGTTCTTTTGGAAGTTGGTTTGCATGGTATTGAAAACAAAATCGAAGCACCAGCTCCGATCGAAGAAAATATCTACATCATGACAGCAGAAGAGCGTAAGGAAGCTGGAATCACTGATCTTCCATCAACTCTTCATAACGCCTTGAAAGCTTTGACTGAAGATGAAGTGGTTAAGGCTGCCCTAGGTGAACACATCTACACTAGCTTCCTTGAAGCCAAACGTATTGAGTGGGCTAGCTATGCGACCTTCGTTTCACAATGGGAAGTTGATAATTATCTTGACTTATATTAAGAATATAAAAAAGATTGTCTGATTGGGCAATCTTTTTTATTTTTGCAAATTTTTAAATGTATTTTGATGCTGTTTTTAGTATAGGGAATATAGGTAATTTAAATTCTTTAGCTTACTTAAAATTATGCATAGCAAATGGGAATATTCTGATATACAGACGGAGTAGAAACAGGTCGTGTTGAGAAATCAAACACAATCACTACTCCAGCAGTAGACGAAGTTGTCGAAGTTGGAACTAAGAAAGTAGCTTCTACAACAACCAACGGTAATAAGAATGATACTGCGACAACAGGGAACCAAGCTGAAAGCACTAAGAAAGAAGAAACTGCAAGCCAAGAACAGAAAGTTCTACCAAGCACAGGTACAGCTTCTACCAGTCTTCTTTCAATGATTGGTTTATTTATCGCCGGTCTAGTCGGCTTTGTCGTTCGTAAGAAGGACTAAGGCTCTCTAATATACAAAAGTATCTTTTGTACGAGAAATACTAAAAAGAACCCAGAATTTATTCTTGGGTTCTTTCTTTATAAAAAATTAAATATATTAATGTTTATGTGTGGCTTGAGTACGTTATGAAACTCATAGAGAGATAATAGGATTAACTATAAAACAGTTATTCACATAGTGTAAACGCCTTTTCTAAAATTTTTATATTTTAATTATTCTCACCGAAAATTGACAATCTGGAAATACAAAATAATAAATTTTTATCTATAATCTACTTTTAATTGCCCTTTTTTTGTGTTAAAATGAGATGAATATTTCTTTTGAAATGATTAAACAATCATTTTTAGTTTTGGAGGTACATTATGAAATGGAAATATCGCATGAGAATGCCTTTTTCTACTATTTTCAGTAGAAAAAAACAGGCTTTTCTCGGACTAGTCGTTTTACTTTTTTCTATTTTTCTTCTTCCGCTTCAATCTTATGCGGCTTTAGAAGAAATAAAAAATGGAACGGATATCTCAACCTTGGATATTCGTAAGTTTAATTTGAACATCAACAATTTTAGTGTTTTATCTAAATCACAGGCTGTTGATCAGTTTCATTTATCGAATCCCCACTATGAATATCTCTGGGGTGGTGCCTATCCAGGCGAGATGGAGAACTTTACTCTTAAAGTAGATAAAAGTAAAAAACAGGATCAAGTTTTTGAAAATCCTCTTTCTCTAAAATTTACAAATATTGGGACAGTCAATGGTAAGCAAGTAGATGCTTATCTAAATTTCAATAAAGTAACCCTACACTATCTTAATACTGCTCAGGCAGAATCTGAGATGAATAGTGCTCAAAAATCTACTGTTGAATTTTTCTCAATTTCTGAATTATGGGAAAGTAGTGCTTTTGAAATTGGTAATGTTCCTTACGTAGATGCGAACCATGATTACATCATGAATAAAGCATTTTGGATTGATGCTGATGTAACAGCCGAGTTGAGTTATGCAGATGGTTCAGAGACAGATTTGAAGTTGGTCATGAAACCAACGGACATCGATGCAATGGATGCAAACAACTTGAAGGAAACCTTCTATATTAAAGGTTATCAAAATGATGTTAATCTTCGTCTGATGAACAATGCCAATGTTTTGAAACAGGAAGACCAAGGAGAACGAACTGCTTGGATTGCGACTCAGATTACAAGTGGTAGTTATTCTGAGAACAATATCTCTGGTTTTGCCCTTCGATCAAACAGTAATAGGATGAATTTTGCTTATTCATCAACAGAGGTTGCTTCGGCCGTCTTTGGTCTCTATATTGAAAAAATTGATCCGAGCCCTGTTCTAGAAGTAGATCCTACAGATATTCCAGCTAAAGAGGGGCAAAATATCACTTATAAAGCAACGTTTAAAGTTCCGGTTCCTGGCAAAGATCTTTTAGCAGCGCCTTCATCTATCGAAATGGTTCAGAATTTTGATGAGCGCCTTGATTATCAAGGACTTAAAGTGGAATCAGGTGGAGTGACTCTACAGGAAGGGCGTGATTATACTATTGAAAAGAATGGTCAAACTGTTACTGTTAAAATGACACCTGAATACATAAAAGCAAATTCTTCTGCTGAAATTATTGTAACTTATAATACTACTACAAACAAAAAAGTGGAAGAAAAGGGACCTGAAAAAATTAACAACACTGTAACCTTGCATGTTGATAATTTATCAGCTCCTTCTAATCAGGTAAGCACGGCCCTCCTTTATGAAAAACATCATGAGTTTGTGAGTGGGACCCCAGGTAAAGATCTTCCACAAGAAGTGAAAGACTTGCTTCCAGCGACAGATAAGAACTTGGCTAATGGTAGTCAAGTAACTCCAACACAACCAAGCCAAACAGAAGTGAAGACAGCAGAAGGCACATGGAGCTTTAAGTCTTATGACAAGGCATCAGAAACCATCAATGGAGCGGATGCCCACTTCGTCGGTACTTGGGAATTCACCCCAGCTCCAACTTACAAGGCAACACATGAATTTGTCAGCGGAACTCCAGGCAAAGAACTTCCACAAGAAGTGAAATCCTTGCTTC
>CAUPXG010000009.1:0-64617 GCA_963515155.1 Streptococcus oralis
ATTTGGGCTTATAGCCCTGGTGCAAACCACCCGTTAGACGGGTGGTTATGATTATTTACGAGATTTTCTAAGAAGTGGTCCATCTCCTTTTGCGACTTGAGGACAATTACTTTCTCAGGGTAGGTTTCTTGAACCCGTTGATAGCGTTCTTTAGCATTCTTTGTCCGCCCATCCCAGAGAATCCATCGGATAAAATCCCAGTCAAAGCGTTCAGGACAGCCTGCTGCCATACTTTCTCTGACCTTGCCTCGGTATGTGAGATAACGCTTAAAGGCCCTCAGTAAGCAAGTCCAAGGTGAAAAATTGAGGAAGATGATTTGGTCAGCTTCTTGCATTCTTTCCTCGTAATAGCACCAAGAGTAGTTGCCATCGATAACCCAAGCTTCATGCTTTGTGAGAAAGTTTTTCATCTTGCCCAACATCCATTCGCGGTCACTGTCTTGCCAACCAGGTTGAAATTGGAGCGTATCCATATGCAGTTTGGGGATGGAGTAGTAGTTAGATAACGTTTCTGCTAGAGTTGACTTACCAGCTCCAGAATAACCGATAATTGCGATTTTCATTTTCTACCTTTTCTGATTAGAGGACAAAAAAACAGCCTCTATGGACTGTTTCTTATTTAGCAAGTTTAGCTGAAAGACGAGCTTTATCGCGGCTTGCTTTGTTTTTATGAATCAAACCTTTAGTTTCTGCTTTGTCGATAGCTGAGCTAGCAGCACGGAAAAGTTCTTCAGAAGGGTTTGCTTCGAAAGCTTTGATAGCAGTACGCATAGCTGATTTTTGAGCTGAGTTTTTTTCGTTTTGTTTAACGTTCAATTCAGCGCGTTTGATAGCTGATTTAATGTTTGCCAATGTTCTTACCTCCATATTTACTAACTATACCATTATATATGAAAACTTAGGTTTTGACAAGGGGAAATTATTTTTTTAGGTAAATTTCATCGATTTCATGGTTTTTGGTCTTGTGGAGAATGACCTCGGCGCGATTCCTTGTCGGTTCGATATAGTTTTGTAGATTTGTGAGATTAATACTGGTCCAAACTTGGTGAGCAAAAGCTTCAACTTCTCCAATCGGCATTTGTGTAAAGCGGTGGTAGTAGCTGTTGGGGTCATTTTGGGCAAAGCTGAGCAGCTTTAAGAAACGATCCAGATACCAGCTTTCAATGTCCTCGACAGCAGCATCCACATAGATGGAGAAATCAAAGAAATCAGTAATGTAAAGGCGCTCATTTTGAGGGTTTTGAAAGACATTGATGCCTTCGACAATGACAAAATCAGCAGCTTTGACACGTTGTTTCTCTCCAGGAACGATGTCATACACTTCATGAGAATAGACAGGAATATCGACATCTTGGCCATTTTTTAGGCGATCAAGAAAATTCAGCAAGGCTTCCATATCATAACTTTCAGGAAAACCTTTGCGATTTAAGATATCTTGGTCAATCAAGGTTTGATTGGGATAGAGAAAACCGTCAGTTGTCACCAATTCTACAGTAGCATCCGGGAGAGTACGTGACAGAAGAATCTGAAGTAAGCGACTAGTAGTCGATTTCCCGACAGCAACACTTCCAGAAACCCCAATGATAAAAGGTTGGGATTTGCTTTCACGTTGGAGGAAAATTCCTTTTGAAAATGCCAAATCATCCTTAGTGCGCTTGTAAATATGGATAAGATGAACAAGGGGAAGATAGACGTCCGTTACGTCCTGTAGACTAATCTGGTCATTGAAACTCTTGATGGATTCTAACTCTTCCTCTGTCAAGGGAGGGGTTGTTTTGCGATGCAATGATTGCCAAGTCTGGCGACTGATTTTCTCAAAATGTAAAAATTCGTTGGTCATTTGTTTTCCCCTAGATATTTTGTTTATCATACCATAAAAAGCTAAAAAGATAAAGCGGTTTCTTGATGGTAGTAAGTCAATATCGTATAATAGAGGTAGATGGAGGTTGAATAATTTAATGATGAGATAGAGAATGGTTTCTGAAGACTTATCAGTTATTGAAAGTGGGCTTTGTGGTTCACAACTTATAGGAGGTGTGTCATGAAAATCTTAAAAAGTTATATATTGGAACTCTGTTTTATTTTAAGTTTTGCCTTACCTTTTATAAGGGGAGCGAATGCGGATAATGGTAGACGCTTTGTAGAAACCTATTACGGTTTTACCTTCTTAATGGATCATCTCCTTGTAACAGCTGTCTTTATCTGTTCGCTCTTGATTGCCTGGCTAGTAAAAAAGCAGTGGACGAAATGGCTTGCTGCTGGTAGTTATCTATTTTTGATTTTGTGGATTGCTACAGAAGGATATCTATTCCGTATGTCACTAGAAGATTTGATACGACTTTGGACAAGTTTGGAAATCTTGACACAAACTTATCAGTTGGGTTTTTATCTAAACATCATATTGGGAATCTTGTTGATAATAAAGTATTTTAAGGTTAAGCAATAGTAAAAATGTACCTGATTACAGACGATCTGTTTTTTTTCCTGAATATGGTAATTTGTAGTTCCCGATAGATTGTAATGTATTTCTAATAATTGAAAGAGATTGAAGGAAAGGTTTTTTGACTAGGATTCTTCAGTCTTTTTCATTTGATCATCACTTTGTAAACGATTTACAATTCAAGCCAAATTATGGTAAAATAGTTTTATGAGTAAAATGTATTATGCAGAAAATCCTGATGCTGCACACGACATTCATGAGTTGAGAGTGGAGTTGTTGGGAGAAAACATGACCTTTTTGACGGATGCGGGTGTTTTTAGCAAGAAAATGGTTGACTTTGGGAGTCAGCTCTTGCTCAAGTGTCTAGAGGTTAACAAAGGAGAAACTGTTCTTGATGTAGGTTGTGGTTATGGGCCATTGGGTTTGTCGTTAGCCAAGGCTTATGGAGTTCAGGCAACCATGGTCGATATCAATAATCGTGCCTTGGACCTAGCGCGACAAAATGCTGAACGTAATAAAGTAGAAGCAACGATTTTCCAATCCAATATCTATGAACAAGTTGAAGGGAAGTTTGACCATGTTATTTCTAATCCGCCGATTCGAGCGGGCAAACAGGTTGTTCATGAGATTATCGAAAAGAGCAGAGATTTCTTGAAAGACGGAGGAGATTTAACCATTGTCATTCAGAAAAAACAAGGAGCTCCAAGTGCTAAAAGTAAGATGGAAGACGTTTTTGGAAATTGTGAAATCGTAAAGAAAGATAAGGGATACTATATCCTTAGAAGTGTGAAAGAATGAGAGCAGTTGATTTAATCCAAAAGAAACGAGATGGTCAAGAACTGACTACGGCTGAAATAAAATGGTTGGTAGAAGGCTATGTGGCTGGAACTGTTCCAGACTATCAGATGTCTGCTTTTGCTATGGCTGTTTATTTTAAAGGAATGACCACACGTGAGATTTCTGATCTAACGATGAATATGGTCAAGACAGGTCAGGAGTTTGATTTGTCAGCTATTGATGGGGTTAAAGTTGATAAGCATTCGACTGGTGGTGTAGGTGATAAGGTGACCTTAATCTTGGCTCCCCTTGTTGCGAGTTTCGGTGTACCCGTTGCTAAAATGAGTGGTCGTGGTCTCGGCCATACTGGTGGAACAATTGATAAATTGGAGTCCATTAAGGGCTATCAAGTTGAGCGAAGTCAAGAAGATTTCATTCGTCAGGTACAGGACATTGGTGTATCTGTCATTGGGCAGTCCGATCAGCTGGTTAAAGCAGATAAACTTCTCTATGCCCTCCGTGATGTGACAGCAACTGTCGACACGATTCCTTTGATTGCTAGTTCGGTGATGAGCAAGAAAATTGCTGCAGGAGCGGATGCCATTTTGCTAGACGTAACGGTCGGTGAGGGGGCCTTCATGAAGACGGTTGATGAGGCGCGCGAATTGGCTCAAACCATGGTGGATCTTGGTAAGGCAGTTGGTCGAAAGACGGTAGCAGTCATTACCGATATGAGCCAACCCTTGGGAAAAGCTATTGGCAATCGTCTCGAAATCCTTGAGGCAATCGATATTCTCAAAGGAAATGGCCGAGAAGATATTAGTCACTTTATCTGCGAGCTAGCTCAGATTATGCTTGGCTTGGCTGATGTTGAGAAAACGATCGAGGAAATCCGTCAACACCTGGAAAATGGCCAAGCACTGGCTAAGTTTGAAGAAATGGTAGCAGCACAAGGCGGTGATTTAGAAGATCTCTATCGCCCAGTCAAAGTTGCCCATGTGCTGGAAATTCCAGCTCAAGAAACGGGTGTTATTTCAGCCCTTCCAGCTATGGAATTTGGGCTCTATGCCATGAGACTAGGAGCTGGTCGTGCAGTCAAGTCTGATGATTTGGACTATGAAACAGGGATTGTTTTTGAAAAGAAAGTTGGAGACTCCGTTCAAAAGGGTGAAATTGTTGCAAAAGTTTATACAAATGGAAAAATTTCTTCTGAACTAGTTACAGAATTTCAAAAATATGTTAAAATAAATGATGGAGTGCAAAGTTTACGAGAAATTATAGAAATTATCTCATAAAACCAGGGAGAATCCGAATATGAAGTTAAATAAATATATCGATCATACGCTTTTAAAGCAAGATGCAAGCCAAGAACAAATTGATCGTTTGTTATCTGAAGCGCGTGAGTATGACTTTGCCAGCGTTTGTGTCAATCCCACATGGGTTAAACATGCGAAAACAGGGCTTGATGGCTCAGATGTAAAAGTTTGTACAGTAATAGGTTTTCCTTTGGGAGCAACAACTTCAGCTGTGAAAGCTTTTGAAACCAAGGAAGCCATCCAAAACGGTGCAGATGAGATTGATATGGTTATCAATGTCGGTGCCCTCAAATCAGGCAATCTGGATTTGGTTGAATCGGACATCCGTGCTGTCGTAGAAGCAAGTGGTGACAAGTTGGTTAAGGTCATTATTGAAGCTTGCTTGTTGACAGACGATGAAAAGGTTGTGGCCTGCCAATTATCCCAGAAAGCAGGCGCTGACTTTGTCAAAACATCAACTGGATTTTCAACTGGTGGTGCCACTATTGAGGATGTTCAGTTGATGCGTGAAACAGTCGGGCCAGATATGGGAGTTAAGGCAGCTGGTGGAGCTCGTTCATATGCAGATGCTGTCGCTTTTGTGGAAGCAGGCGCTACCCGTATCGGAACATCTGCTGGTGTAGCGATTTTAAAAGGAGAATTGGCAGATGGCGACTACTGAGTTAATTGAACTAGCAATTGAAACCAGCAAACAAGCCTATGTCCCCTATTCTCATTTTCCCATAGGTGCTGTTTTAGTAGCCAAGGATGGTAGTATTTATACGGGTGTGAACATCGAGAATGCTAGTTATCCCTTGACTAATTGTGGAGAACGTACTGCTATTTTTAAAGCAGTTTCGGAGGGGCAACGAGAGTTTTCAGAATTGATTGTCTACGGACAAACTGAAAACCCCATCTCGCCATGTGGTGCTTGTCGCCAGGTCATGGTTGAATTTTTTGAACAAGATCTAAAAGTGACTTTAGTCGCTAAAGATAAATCGACGGTCGAGATGACGGTCGGGGAGTTACTTCCATACTCATTTACAGACTTAAACTAGTCTGAGTCACTCTCTGAGTGACGCGGTCCTTGTGGCCAACCAATCCATACTTGCAACATCGTTGCACATCTTATTTAGGAGGTTCAGTAATGAACAAGAAACAATGGCTAGGCCTTGGTCTAGTTGCAGTAGCAGCAGTTGGACTTGCTGCATGTGGTAACCGCTCTTCTCGTAACGCAGCTTCATCTTCATCAGAAATGAAGACCAAAGCAGCAATCGTAACAGATACTGGTGGTGTTGATGATAAATCATTTAACCAATCAGCTTGGGAAGGTTTGCAAGACTGGGGTAAAGAACACAATCTTTCTAAAGATAAAGGTTACACTTACTTCCAATCAACAAGCGAAGCAGACTATGCTAACAACTTGCAACAAGCGGCTGGAAGTTACAACCTGATCTTTGGTGTTGGTTTTGCCCTTCACAATGCAGTTGAGGAAGCAGCGAAAGACCACTCTGACCTAAACTATGTCTTGATTGATGATGTGATTGAAGGTCAAAAGAATGTTGCGAGCGTAAGATTTGCGGATAACGAAGCAGCTTACCTTGCTGGTGTTGCAGCAGCGAAAACTACGAAAACAAAACAAGTTGGTTTTGTAGGTGGTATCGAATCTGAAGTTATTTCACGTTTTGCAGCTGGATTCAAAGCTGGTGTTGAGTCAGTAGACCCATCTATCAAAGTCCAAGTTGACTACGCTGGTTCATTTGGTGATGCTGCCAAAGGTAAAACAATTGCAGCAGCTCAATACGCTGCCGGTGCGGACGTTGTCTACCAAGCAGCTGGTGGTACAGGTGCTGGTGTCTTTGCTGAAGCAAAATCATTGAACGAAAACAAAAATGAAGACGAAAAAGTTTGGGTTATCGGTGTAGACCGTGACCAAGCAGCAGAAGGTAAATACACTTCTAAAGATGGTAAAGAATCTAACTTCGTTCTTGTATCTACATTGAAACAAGTTGGTACAACTGTAAAAGATATTGCCAACAAAACAGAAAAAGGTGAATTCCCTGGTGGACAAGTGATTGTTTACTCATTGAAAGATAAAGGGGTTGAGCTAGCAGTAACAAACCTTTCAGAAGAAGGAAAAAAAGCTGTTGAAGATGCAAAAGCTAAGATCCTTGACGGAAGCGTAAAAGTTCCTGAAAAATAATGGATAAAAGTCATTTCTTAGGAAGCGGCCATTGGTCGCTTCTTTAAGAATTGAGGCAATTTTTGTCTCAATAGAGCTTGTTAATGTGATTAGCAGGTTTTATTGAAATAAAATAAACCTCTGAAAGGAAGAGCATATGGCACACGAAAATGTCATTGAGATGCGGGATATTACCAAGGTGTTTGGTGAATTTGTAGCAAACGACAAAATCAACTTGCAACTGCGAAAAGGTGAAATCCATGCACTTTTAGGAGAAAATGGAGCGGGTAAATCCACTCTGATGAATATGCTGGCAGGACTTCTTGAGCCAACGAGTGGTGAAATTGTGGTGAATGGTCAGGTTGTAAAACTAGACTCACCATCTAAAGCCGCTGGTCTTGGAATTGGGATGGTTCACCAACATTTCATGTTGGTTGAGGCTTTTACAGTAGCTGAAAATATCATTTTGGGGAGTGAAATTACTAAAAATGGTGTTCTAGATATAGCTGGTGCTACTAAAGAAATCAAGGCTCTTTCTGAACGTTATGGTTTGGCAGTGGATCCTGCTGCTAAGGTGGCGGATATTTCCGTTGGTGCCCAACAACGTGTAGAAATCTTGAAAACACTCTATCGTGGTGCTGACATCCTTATCTTTGACGAACCTACAGCTGTATTGACTCCTTCAGAGATTGATGAGTTGATGGCAATCATGAAAAACCTCGTCAAAGAAGGGAAGTCCATCATTTTGATTACCCATAAACTGGATGAGATTCGTGCGGTCTCGAATCGAGTGACGGTTATCCGTCGTGGGAAATCAATCCAGACGGTTGAAATCGCAGGGGCAACCAATGCGGACTTGGCAGAAATGATGGTTGGACGCTCAGTCTCCTTTAAAACGGAAAAACAAGCACCGCAACCCAAAGAAGTGGTCTTGTCTATCAAAGACTTGGTTGTTAATGAAAACCGCGGTGTACCAGCTGTGAAGAATCTTTCTTTGGATGTTCGTGCTGGTGAAATTGTCGGTATAGCAGGTATTGATGGCAATGGTCAGTCTGAACTCATTCAAGCCATTAGTGGTCTTCGTAAGGTTGAGTCAGGTAGCGTTGAATTAAAAGGCAAATCAATCGTAGGGATGCATCCTCGACAAATTACAGAACTAAGCGTGGGACATGTTCCTGAGGACCGTCACCGTGATGGTTTGATTTTGGAGATGATGATTTCAGAAAATATCGCTCTTCAAACCTACTACAAAGAACCACTCAGCAAAAATGGCATCTTGAACTATGCCAATATCACTTCACATGCCAAGAAATTGATGGAAGAATTTGATGTTCGTGCGGCAAGCGAATTTGTTCCAGCAGCAGCTCTTTCAGGAGGGAATCAACAAAAAGCGATTATCGCTCGTGAGATTGATCGTGATCCTGATCTCCTTATCGTCAGCCAGCCAACTCGTGGTTTGGATGTCGGTGCCATTGAATATATCCACAAACGTTTGATTGAAGAGCGTGATAACGGAAAGGCTGTCCTTGTTGTCAGCTTTGAATTGGATGAGATTTTAAATGTCTCAGACCGAATTGCTGTTATTCACGATGGTAAGATTCAAGGTATTGTATCGCCAGAAACAACTAACAAACAAGAACTTGGTGTCTTGATGGCAGGTGGAAACTTGGGAAAGGAGAAGAGTGATGTCTAAAAAATTACAACAAATTTCGGTTCCCTTGATTTCCGTATTCTTAGGAATCTTGCTCGGAGCCATTGTCATGTGGATCTTCGGATATGATGCCATCTGGGGATATGAGGAGTTGTTCTATACAGCTTTTGGTAGCCTCCGTGGGATTGGAGAAATTTTCCGTGCCATGGGTCCTCTTGTCTTGATAGGTCTTGGTTTCGCAGTTGCCAGTCGAGCAGGTTTTTTCAACGTTGGACTTCCTGGTCAGGCACTTGCAGGCTGGATTCTCAGTGGTTGGTTTGCCTTGTCAAATCCAGACATGCCTCGTCTCGTGTTGATTCCATTGACAGTGATCATTGCTTTGATCGCAGGTGGAATTGTTGGTGCGATTCCAGGGATCCTCAGAGCCTATCTCGGTACGTCAGAGGTTATCGTGACCATCATGATGAACTACATTGTATTGTATGTGGGAAATGCCTTTATTCATGCCTTTCCTAAAGATATTATGCAAAGTACAGACTCAACGATTCGTGTTAGTGCCAATGCTACTTACCAGACACCATGGTTATCAGAGTTGACTGGAAATTCCCGTATGAATATCGGAATCTTCTTTGCAATCATTGCTGTAGCTGTGATTTGGTTCTTGCTCAAGAAAACGACTCTCGGTTTTGAAATTCGTGCAGTTGGTCTCAATCCCCATGCCTCAGAGTACGCTGGTATTTCAGCAAAACGTACAATCATTCTATCAATGATTATCTCTGGTGCTTTGGCTGGTCTTGGTGGAGCGGTCGAAGGTCTTGGAACCTTCCAAAACGTTTACGTTCAGGGATCATCATTGGCTATCGGATTTAACGGGATGGCAGTTAGTTTGCTTGCTGGAAATTCACCAATTGGAATTCTCTTTGCGGCCTTCTTATTTGGAGTTTTGCAAGTAGGAGCACCCGGTATGAACGCTGCGCAAGTTCCGTCTGAGCTTGTCAGCATTGTAACAGCGTCTATTATCTTCTTTGTCAGCGTTCACTACATTATCGAACGCTTTGTCAAACCTAAAAAACAAGTTAAAGGAGGTAAGTAAGGATGTCTATTACAACATTACTCACCCTCTTGGTCTCTTCTATGCTGATTTACTCAGCACCACTTATTTTTACGAGTATCGGAGGAGTTTTCTCTGAACGTGGTGGTGTCGTTAACGTCGGTCTTGAAGGAATTATGGTTATGGGAGCCTTTTCTGGGGTTGTCTTTAACCTTGAGTTTGCAGAACAACTTGGAGCAGCGACTCCTTGGATTTCCTTGTTAGTTGCTGGTATCGTGGGAGCTATTTTCTCCCTCATCCATGCCGTCGCAACAGTTCATTTCCGTGCGGACCATGTTGTCAGTGGTACAGTATTGAACTTGATGGCTCCTGCCCTAGCGGTTTTCTTGGTTAAAGTTCTTTATAACAAAGGACAAACGGATAACTTAAGCCAGACTTTTGGACGTTTTGATTTCCCAGTTTTGGCTGATATCCCAGTGATTGGAGATATCTTCTTCAAGTCAACCAGTCTACTAGGTTATATCGCGATTGCCTTCTCTTTCCTTGCTTGGTTTATTCTCTTTAAGACACGTTTTGGTCTTCGTCTTCGCTCTGTTGGTGAACACCCTCAAGCAGCGGATACCTTGGGGATCAATGTCTACAAAATGAGATATCTTGGGGTTGTTATTTCAGGTTTCCTTGGTGGAATTGGGGGAGCGATTTATGCTCAATCCATTTCAGTTAACTTCTCAGTGACAACTATTGTCGGTCCTGGATTTATTGCCCTTGCTGCGATGATCTTTGGTAAATGGAACCCAATTGGTGCTATGCTTTCTAGTCTTTTCTTTGGACTTTCACAAAGTTTGGCAGTTATCGGTTCTCAATTGCCTTTCCTACAAGGAGTGCCAGCGGTTTACCTTCAAATCGCGCCTTATGTCTTGACCATCCTGGTCTTGGCAGCCTTCTTTGGAAAAGCAGTTGCACCTAAGGCAGACGGTATCAATTACATCAAGTCAAAATAAGCATACAAAAAACGTCAGTTCAAACTGGCGTTTTATTTGTTAGGATTTTGATGGGTTAGGTTCAATCCCCAAGGGACGAGATTTTCAGTTTTATTTTTGATGCGTGCGATATTATCCTTGTGACGAATGATAATCAAGCTAGCAAGTGCCAGGATAATCAGAATGAAGAGAGGGTCGTAGCTGCTCAGGATAAATCCAAATAGTGGAAATAGGAGAACTCCGATAACGGCTGCGATAGAAGCAGTAACGCTAGACAGTGAAATCATACTACCTAGATAGAGGCTTCCAAAGAATACGATTGCTAGATAGAGACAGAAAACAGGCGCAAATCCGAAAATCAATCCAGCACTGGTTGCGACAGCCTTGCCACCCTTAAATCCTGCAAAGATAGGGAAGGTATGTCCAATCACAGCCAAAAGTCCAAATACAAGAGGTGATACACCTTGAAGGTGGAAAAGGATTGGAAGGAGAGTGGCCAAGGTTCCTTTAAAGAAGTCAATCACAAAGGTTGCCATACCCGCTTTCTTACCTAAAATTCGGAAAGTATTGGTTGTTCCGGTGTTTCCAGAGCCGTGTTCACGCAGATTTGTTTGAAAGAAGATTTGTCCAATCCAAAGACCAGACGGAATCGAACCTAGCAAATAAGCTAAAATTAATAATACAAATGTCATCATAGAACTATTATACCATGAAATGGTATAGAAAGTCAGAGAATATCCTGTGAAATTGTGACGGCTGAAAGGGAAAAGCTTTGCAAAATCGCTAGAAAACCTGTAAAATAGAAAAGATGAACAAATAGGAGGTTCCTTGTGTCAAAAAAGGAAATCAATATTAATAACTACAATGATGACGCCATTCAGGTGCTAGAAGGGTTGGATGCGGTCCGTAAACGTCCGGGGATGTATATTGGATCGACTGACGGTGCTGGTCTCCATCACCTAGTCTGGGAAATAGTGGACAATGCAGTCGATGAAGCCTTGTCTGGATTTGGTGACCGCATTGATGTGACCATCAATAAAGACGGGAGTTTAACGGTTCAAGACCATGGTCGTGGGATGCCAACCGGGATGCACGCCATGGGAATTCCAACTGTTGAAGTTATCTTTACCATTCTCCACGCTGGAGGAAAATTCGGTCAAGGTGGTTATAAGACATCAGGTGGTCTCCACGGAGTGGGATCTTCAGTCGTTAATGCCCTTTCTAGTTGGCTAGAAGTTGAAATTACTCGTGACGGTACAGTCTACAAGCAACGTTTTGAAAATGGTGGAAAACCTGTTACAACCTTGAAGAAAATTGGTACGGCACCCAAGTCTAAGACAGGTACCAAGGTTACCTTCATGCCTGACGCGACGATTTTTTCTACGACTGACTTCAAGTACAATACCATTTCTGAACGTCTCAATGAGTCAGCCTTTCTCTTAAAAAATGTTACCTTGTCTTTGACAGATAGGCGAACAGATGAAGCAATCGAATTTCATTATGAGAACGGGGTACAAGACTTTGTTTCTTACCTCAATGAAGACAAGGAAACCTTGACGCCAGTCCTATACTTTGAAGGCGAAGACAATGGTTTCCAAGTGGAAGTTGCCCTCCAGTACAATGATGGATTCTCAGATAACATTCTATCCTTTGTCAATAACGTTCGTACGAAAGATGGTGGAACACATGAGACAGGACTCAAGTCTGCCATTACCAAGGTTATGAATGACTATGCGCGCAAGACAGGACTTCTCAAGGAAAAAGATAAAAACCTTGAAGGGTCAGACTACCGCGAGGGACTAGCAGCCGTTCTTTCTATTCTCGTTCCTGAAGAACACCTCCAGTTTGAGGGTCAGACCAAGGATAAACTGGGGAGTCCACTAGCTCGTCCGGTTGTGGATGGAATTGTGGCTGATAAGTTGACCTTCTTCCTTATGGAAAATGGAGAATTGGCTTCCAATCTCATTCGCAAGGCTATCAAGGCGCGTGATGCTCGTGAGGCAGCTCGCAAAGCGCGTGATGAGAGCCGAAATGGTAAGAAAAATAAAAAAGACAAGGGCTTGCTTTCTGGTAAATTGACTCCAGCCCAGTCTAAAAACCCTGCAAAGAATGAACTCTACCTAGTCGAAGGAGATTCTGCCGGTGGTTCTGCCAAGCAAGGTCGTGACCGTAAATTCCAAGCTATCTTGCCTCTTCGTGGCAAGGTTATCAATACAGCCAAGGCTAAGATGGCGGATATCCTCAAAAATGAAGAAATCAATACCATGATTTATACCATCGGTGCTGGTGTTGGAGCAGATTTCTCACTTGAAGATGCCAACTATGACAAGATTATTATCATGACCGATGCCGACACCGACGGTGCCCATATCCAAACTCTTCTTTTAACATTCTTCTACCGTTATATGCGTCCGCTAGTTGAGGCAGGCCATGTCTATATCGCCCTTCCTCCACTTTACAAGATGTCCAAAGGCAAAGGCAAGAAAGAAGAAGTGGCCTATGCTTGGACGGATGGTGAGTTAGAAGAACTTCGCAAGCAGTTCGGTAAAGGCGCTACGCTCCAACGCTATAAAGGTCTTGGTGAGATGAATGCAGACCAACTCTGGGAAACAACCATGAACCCAGAAACGCGTACCCTCATCCGTGTCACGATTGAAGACCTAGCACGCGCTGAACGTCGCGTCAATGTCCTTATGGGAGATAAGGTCGAACCACGCCGTAAATGGATTGAGGATAATGTCAAGTTTACCTTGGAGGAGAGTACTGTTTTCTGATGGTTAGAAAAAATTATTTTGAAATCTTAGATGGTATGAATTTTAACCCGAGCACGGAATTTGATAATCTCTATATTTTGTTATCGAATAGATTGTTAGAGGAACTAAATCATAAATTTCTTAATTATCAAAATCGCAGAACTTTTATAGATTTTGATGAGTTCTTAAAGTTTTGCTTATCTCAAGCGGATAATGAATTAGAAAAACTTTTTATTTTTGCTGAGCTTTTAAATGATATGTTGTCGATTATAAACCCGAATCATCCCTTATTAAGGGATGATGTGTATGCTGTTAGAGAAAATATCAACAGAGTTCTAGATTTATCGAATAATGAGTTTCTTACTTTAGAAAGTGGTCGTCAAATCATCGTTGAAAAGAATGTTTATGCCTCAGAAGTTTCTCAGATTGTATCTGAAACGAGTATTCAAGATGCGATAAAGGTTTTAGAATATAATCATTTTGCAAATAAAGGAGATGTTCAGCGTAAGAAAGAAATACTTATTGCTTTAGCGAACTACCTTGAACCGTTTAGGAGAGAATTAAATAATTCTGAAGAATTAAAAGATATTTTGAAAGTTAACAATCAAAAGGTTATCGCGTTTGAAAAACTTTTTGAAATGTATAATAATTTTGGTTTAAGGCACAATAATTCAAATCAATATCATCTTGATTTGGCTGATGATGAACTGGAACAATGGTACGATGACATCTATACTTCGACTTTATTTGTTATTTTAAGCATGGATGAATCTAGAATTTTGTCGAAATTAAAAACTTTGAGAGAAGGATAGCTAAATCTGTTATAATTGATTAACTAATTTAACTTGAGAAATAGTACGCTAATAGACAGCAATATCAAATAAAGAACAGGTGTTAACATGAGAACTGAACCCGAAATGCTTGATTTAATTTTACAAACCGCAAAAACTCTAAAAGTCGAAGCCGTGGCACTATCTGGTTCACGTACAAACCAAAAGGTTCAAACAGATGAGTTTCAAGACTATGATGTTGTTTATGTCGTGGACGATTTAGATAATCTGACGAGTGACCTTGCTTGGTTGGACCAGTTTGGCGCTCGTATCATTGAGCAGCATAATATCCTAGGCAACCGTCGTCTCTATCTCATGCTCTTTGAAGATGGCAACCGTATTGATTTGACTCTATGTCCTAAAGAGTATATCAAGGAGTGGGTAGAAAGCGAAGCGGATTTCACGGTGCTAGAGGACCCTAAGGGCTTATTTTCGCCTTATTCTCCAAATCCTCAGCGTTACTGGACGAATCCAGCTAGTCAGACAGATTTCGAAAAAGCCTGCAATGAATTTTGGTGGGTATCAGCCTATGTGGTCAAGGGAATCTGTCGCAAGCAAGTCATCTATGCGACCGACCATCTCTACGAGATTTGCCAACAAGAACTCTTGAAGGTCTTGGCTTGGCAGGTTGCAAGTGATAATGGAACAGTCGATATCGGCAAGAACTACAAGTATCTTTTTCAGTATTTACCTGCAGAGAAGGAGAAGGAATTCTCTGCTCTCCTTGATTTTTCAAGTGTAGAGAAAATCACTCAATCCCTACTCTCCACAATGAATCTCTTCCACAGAGAAGCTCAAATTCTTGCTCAAAAGATGGGATTTGGCTATGATATGGAAGTAGCTGAGAAGATGATTGAGTATGCTGAGGAGAGACTTCTTAATCGTTAACTAAATAAAGAATCTAATTTTAAAGATTAAACTACAGAAAGGGTCTTTTGGTTACTGAATGTAACTGAACACGGGACTAATTTCCAGTAAATATCCTTTATTTTATAAAAACCTACTCTACATTCTTTGAAAGGAGTTGAACACGCCCTAAATGCTGTGTGAAAAAGATAAATTCTCTTGTGAGCATCGCTCACTGCAATAATTTCCTATTTTCTCTTTGCATTTTACGGGCTTTGTATCCTATATGAGTAACATTCAAAACATGTCCCTTGAGGACATCATGGGAGAGCGCTTTGGTCGCTACTCCAAGTACATTATTCAAGACCGTGCTTTGCCAGATATTCGTGATGGCTTGAAGCCGGTTCAACGCCGTATTCTTTATTCGATGAATAAGGATGGCAATACCTTTGATAAGAGCTACCGCAAGTCTGCTAAGTCTGTCGGTAACATCATGGGGAATTTTCACCCACACGGGGATTCTTCTATCTATGATGCTATGGTTCGTATGTCTCAGGACTGGAAGAACCGTGAGATTCTAGTTGAAATGCACGGTAATAACGGTTCTATGGACGGAGATCCGCCTGCGGCTATGCGTTATACCGAGGCTCGTTTGTCTGAGATTGCTGGTTATCTTCTTCAGGATATCGAAAAGAAGACAGTTCCTTTTGCATGGAACTTTGACGATACCGAGAAAGAGCCGACAGTCCTGCCAGCAGCCTTTCCAAACCTTTTGGTTAATGGTTCGACTGGGATTTCGGCTGGTTATGCCACAGATATTCCTCCACATAATTTAGCTGAGGTTATCGATGCGACAGTCTACATGATTGACCACCCAACTGCCAAGGTGGATAAGCTGATGGAATTCTTGCCTGGACCAGACTTCCCGACTGGAGGGATTATCCAAGGCCGTGACGAAATCAAGAAGGCCTATGAAACTGGAAAAGGGCGCGTGGTTGTTCGTTCCAAGACTGAGATTGAAAAGCTAAAAGGTGGTAAGGAACAAATCGTTATCACTGAGATTCCTTATGAAATCAATAAGGCTAATCTAGTCAAGAAAATTGATGATGTTCGTGTCAATAACAAGGTAGCTGGTATTGCTGAGGTTCGTGATGAGTCTGACCGTGACGGTCTTCGCATTGCTATCGAACTCAAGAAAGACGCTAATACCGAGCTTGTTCTCAACTATCTCTTCAAATATACTGACTTGCAAATCAACTACAACTTTAACATGGTGGCGATTGACAATTTCACACCTCGTCAGGTCGGGATTGTCCCAATCTTATCTAGCTATATCGCCCACCGTCGTGAAGTGATTTTGGCTCGTTCACGCTTTGATAAGGAAAAGGCTGAGAAACGTCTCCATATCGTTGAAGGCTTGATTCGCGTGATTTCGATTTTGGACGAAGTCATTGCCCTTATCCGTGCTTCTGAGAACAAGGCTGACGCCAAGGAAAACCTCAAGGTCAGCTATGAGTTTACAGAAGAGCAGGCTGAAGCCATCGTGACCTTACAACTTTACCGTTTGACCAATACAGACGTGGTTGTCTTGCAGGAAGAAGAAGCAGAATTGCGTGAAAAGATTGCCATGCTTGCGGCTATCATCGGTGATGAACGGACTATGTACAATCTCATGAAGAAAGAACTTCGTGAGGTCAAGAAGAAATTTGCGACACCACGTTTGAGTACTTTGGAAGATACTGCGAAAGCAATCGAGATTGACACAGCTAGTTTGATTGCCGAGGAAGATACCTATGTCAGCGTGACTAAGGCAGGCTATATCAAGCGTACTAGCCCACGTTCCTTTGCGGCATCCACTCTGGAAGAAATTGGCAAGCGTGATGATGATCGTTTGATCTTTGTACAAACTGCCAAGACAACCCAGCACCTCTTGATGTTTACAACTCTTGGGAATGTCATCTATCGACCAATCCATGAATTGGCAGACATTCGCTGGAAGGACATCGGAGAGCACTTGAGCCAAACGATTACAAACTTTGAAACTAACGAAGAAATCCTTTATGCAGAAGTAGTGGATCAGTTTGATGATGCGACAACCTACTTTGCAGCAACTCGCCTTGGTCAAATCAAACGCGTAGAACGCAAAGAATTCTCTCCATGGCGGACCTACAAGTCGAAGTCTGTCAAGTATGCTAAGCTCAAAGACGAGACAGACCAAATTGTAGCAGTGGCTCCGATTAAACTGGATGATGTTCTCTTGATTAGCCAAAACGGTTACGCCCTTCGTTTCAATATTGAAGAGGTTCCGGTTGTTGGTGCCAAGGCTGCGGGTGTCAAGGCTATGAACTTGAAAGCAGATGATGCGCTTCAGTCTGCCTTTATCTGTAACACCTCATCCTTCTACCTCTTGACCCAACGTGGAAGCTTGAAACGCGTTTCCATTGAGGAAATTCCAGCGACCAGCCGTGCTAAACGAGGCCTACAAGTCTTGCGTGAGTTGAAAAACAAACCGCACCGTGTCTTCTTGGCTGGAGCAGTTGCAGAGCAAGGTTTCGTTGGTGATCTTTTTAGTACAGAAGTAGCAGAAAACGACCAAACGTTACTTGTCCAATCTAACAAGGGAACAATCTATGAGAGTCGATTGCAAAATTTGAACTTGTCTGAACGCACTAGCAATGGAAGCTTTATCTCAGACACCATTTCAGATGAAGAAGTTTTCGATGCTTACCTCAAAGAAGTCTTTAAAGAGGATAAAGCGAGTTCGTAAAAAGAATCAGTCCAGAGGGCTGATTTCTTTTGTGTTGAAAAAATTTTCAGAAAATTACAAATAATACTTGAAATTTTACTAGAAAAGTGTAGAATAGAACACATAGTTTGAATAGTATAAAGGAGAAACACATGACAGTTGCAATTGATTGGGAAAACCTTGGATTTGCTTATATGAAATTACCTTACCGTTATATCGCTCACTACAAAAATGGTCAATGGGATCAAGGAGAATTGACAGAGGATGCAACCTTGCATATTTCAGAGTCTTCTCCAAGTCTCCACTATGGACAGCAAGCATTTGAGGGATTGAAAGCCTATCGTACCAAGGACGGCAGTGTTCAATTGTTCCGTCCTGACGAAAATGCCAAGCGTTTGCAACGTACTTGCGACCGTCTTTTGATGCCACAAGTTCCGACAGAAATGTTTGTAGAAGCTTGTAAAGCAGTTGTGCGTGCAAATGAAGAATACGTCCCACCATATGGAACAGGTGGAACCCTTTATCTTCGTCCGCTGTTGATTGGTGTTGGGGATATTATTGGGGTAAAACCAGCAGAAGAATATATTTTTACCATCTTTGCTATGCCGGTTGGTAACTATTTTAAAGGTGGTTTGGTCCCAACTAACTTCTTGATTCAGGATGAATACGACCGTGCCGCTCCAAATGGTACAGGTGCTGCTAAGGTAGGTGGGAACTATGCTGCTAGTCTCCTTCCAGGTAAAATGGCCAAGTCACACCAATTTTCAGATGTTATCTACCTAGACCCATCTACACATACAAAAATTGAAGAAGTCGGATCAGCCAACTTCTTTGGAATCACGGCAGACAATGAATTTGTTACGCCATTGAGTCCATCTATCTTGCCATCTATTACCAAGTATTCTTTGCTTTACTTGGCAGAACACCGCTTGGGCCTAACACCGATTGAAGGCGATGTCCCAATCGATAATTTGGATCGTTTTGTAGAGGCAGGTGCTTGTGGAACAGCAGCGGTTATTTCGCCAATTGGAGGCATCCAACATGGCGATGATTTCCATGTTTTCTATAGTGAAACAGAAGTAGGTCCTGTTACACGTAAACTCTATGATGAATTGACTGGTATCCAATTTGGTGACATAGAAGCGCCTGAAGGATGGATTGTCAAAGTGGACTAAAAGACATGAAGTAAAGAAGAACTCCGTAGCAGTTGTAAGGACTGAAATGGAGTTTTTTCTTGCTAGTTTGAGCATTTTCTTGTACAATAGAAAAAGTGAAAAGAGGTACAGTATGAGTAAAAAAGATAAGAAAATTGAAATCCAATTAACCGATGCAAAAGTGACTGTTGGAAAAGACAGCTATGAAGGATACGTTTTGACGATCGGGAAAAAGGTTATTGGAGAAATTGCCGAATTAGATAGCCAATTTGCCATCATAAAGAATGGAAATGTCGATAGTTTTTATAAAAAACTTGAAAAAGCTGTGGAAATTTTGATTGAAAACTATAATTTGACAAAATAATACTTGTTTTATTGAAAATTTCATGATATAATAGTTCTCGTTAAACATTGGAGAGATAGCGAAGAGGCTAAACGCGGCGGACTGTAAATCCGCTCCTTCGGGTTCGGGGGTTCGAATCCCTCTCTCTCCATTCATCAATGGGGTATAGCCAAGCGGTAAGGCAAGGGACTTTGACTCCCTCATGCGTTGGTTCGAATCCAGCTACCCCAGTTCTTAGGTAATAAATTCAAGATAAAAAGAAAAATATCTTAGGGTATTTTATTTTTATAATTGAAAGACGTGAACGATATGAACATGTCTTTGCGGGTGCTTAGGAAAAAAATTATAAGTATGTCAAGTTTGGAAAAACTTGATTGTTGGAGGATTTTTTAGATGAACGAATTTGAAGATTTGCTAAATAGCGTTAGCCAAGTTGAGCCTGGTGATGTTGTTAGTGCTGAAGTATTGACAGTTGATGCGACTCAAGCTAACGTTGCAATCTCTGGGACTGGTGTTGAAGGTGTCTTGACTCTTCGCGAATTGACAAACGATCGCGATGCAGATATCAATGACTTTGTGAAAGTAGGAGAAGTATTGGATGTTCTTGTACTTCGTCAAGTAGTTGGTAAAGATACTGATACAGTTACATACCTTGTATCTAAAAAACGCCTTGAAGCTCGCAAAGCATGGGACAAACTTGTAGGACGCGAAGAAGAAGTTGTTACTGTTAAAGGAACTCGTGCCGTTAAAGGTGGACTTTCAGTAGAATTTGAAGGTGTTCGTGGATTCATCCCAGCTTCAATGTTGGATACTCGTTTCGTACGTAACACTGAGCGTTTCGTAGGTCAAGAATTTGATGCTAAAATCAAAGAAGTTGATCCTAAAGAAAACCGCTTCATCCTTTCACGACGTGAAGTTGTTGAAGCAGCTACTGCAGCAGCTCGTGCTGAAGTATTCGGTAAATTGGCTGTTGGTGATGTCGTAACTGGTAAAGTTGCTCGTATCACTAGCTTTGGTGCTTTCATCGACCTTGGTGGAGTTGACGGATTGGTTCACTTGACTGAATTGTCACACGAACGTAACGTATCACCTAAATCAGTTGTAACTGTTGGTGAAGAAATCGAAGTGAAGATCCTTGATCTTAACGAAGAAGAAGGACGCGTATCACTTTCACTTAAAGCAACAACACCTGGACCATGGGATGGCGTTGAGCAAAAATTGGCTAAAGGTGATGTAGTAGAAGGAACAGTTAAACGTTTGACTGACTTCGGTGCATTTGTTGAAGTGTTGCCAGGTATCGATGGACTTGTTCACGTATCACAAATTTCACACAAACGTATCGAAAATCCAAAAGAAGCTCTTACTGTTGGTCAAGAAGTTACTGTTAAAGTCCTTGATGTTAACGCTGACGCAGAACGTGTATCACTTTCTATCAAAGCTCTTGAAGAACGTCCAGCTCAAGAAGAAGGACAAAAAGAAGAAAAACGTGCTGCTCGTCCACGTCGTCCAAAACGTCAAGAAAAACGTGATTTCGAACTTCCAGAAACACAAACAGGATTCTCAATGGCTGACTTGTTCGGTGATATCGAACTTTAATCAAATTGATAATCACAAAATCCTTTGTTTAAAACAAGGGATTTTTCTTTTGTCTCTTTCTCATTTTTGATATAATAGTTCTATGTTAGATTCAGAAAAACAATCACAATATCAATTGTTAAATGAGGAACTCTCTTATTTACTTGAAGGTGAGAGCAATGTTCTTGCCAATCTTTCAAATGCTAGTGCCCTTCTAAAATCTCGCTTTCCGAATACTGTATTTGCAGGTTTTTATCTGTTTGATGGTAGCGAATTGGTTTTAGGGCCTTTTCAGGGCGGCGTTTCTTGCATTCGTATTCCGCTCGGGAAGGGCGTGTGTGGAGAAGCTGCTGAGTTTCAAGAGACTGTTTTAGTTGGCGATGTAAGTACCTATCCAAACTACATTTCTTGCGATAGTATGGCAAAGAGTGAAATCGTAGTTCCCATGCTCAAGAATGGTCGATTGCTAGGTGTTTTAGACCTGGATTCTTCACTTATCGATGATTACAATGCTGTTGACCGTGATTACTTGGAACAATTTGTCGCTATTTTGCTTGAGAAGACAGAATGGGACTTTACGATGTTTGAGGAGAAAGCCTAATGTATCAAGCACTTTATCGAAAATATAGAAGCCAGACTTTTTCACAACTGGTAGGTCAAGAGGTTGTGGCTAAAACCCTAAAACAAGCAGTTGAGCAGGAAAAGATTAGTCATGCCTATCTTTTCTCGGGCCCTCGTGGAACTGGGAAGACCAGTGTAGCCAAGATTTTTGCCAAGGCTATGAACTGTCCGAATCAAGTGGACGGAGAACCATGTAATAACTGTTATATCTGCCAGGCAGTGACAGAAGGTAGTTTAGAAGATGTTATCGAAATGGATGCGGCTTCGAATAACGGAGTCGATGAGATCCGTGAAATTCGTGATAAATCTACTTACGCTCCTAGTTTAGCACGTTATAAGGTCTATATCATAGACGAGGTTCATATGTTGTCTACAGGAGCTTTTAATGCGCTTTTGAAGACCCTAGAGGAACCAACTCAAAATGTTGTCTTTATCTTGGCGACCACCGAATTGCACAAAATTCCAGCAACTATTTTATCGCGTGTCCAACGTTTTGAGTTTAAATCAATTCGAACGCAAGATATTAAGGACCATATCCAAGCTATTTTGTCAAAAGAAAATATCAGTTCTGAACCAGATGCTGTGGAAATCATTGCTAGACGAGCTGAAGGTGGGATGCGGGATGCCTTGTCTATTCTGGACCAAGCCTTGAGTTTGACTCAAGGGAATGCTTTAACTACAGCTATCTCTGAGGAGATTACAGGCACCATTAGTCTATCAGCTCTAGATGACTATGTGGCTGCTTTGGCCCAACAGGATGTCCCCAAAGCACTCGATTCTTTGAATCTTTTGTTTGAAAATGGCAAGAGCATGACTCGTTTTGTGACGGATCTCTTGCAGTATTTGCGGGATCTACTGGTTGTTCAGACAGGTGGCGAAAATACTCATCATAGTCCAGTTTTTATGGACAATCTAGCTCTTTCTCAGGAAAGTCTCTTTGAAATGATTCGAATAGCGACTGTGAGCTTGGCAGATATGAAAGCAAGCCTACAACCTAAGATTTATGCTGAGATGATGACCATTCGTTTAGCTGAGATTAAGCCCGAACCAGTGCTTTCAGAAGCTGTCGAAAGTGAGATTTCTGCACTGAGACAGGAAGTAGCTCGTCTTAAACAAGAACTTGCAAATGTTGAAACGGTGCCTAAACAAGTGGCGCCAATCCCTAGTCGTCCAGCCACTTCCAAGACAGTCTATCGAGTAGACCGTAATAAAGTTCAGGCTATCCTACAAGAAGCTGTTGAAAATCCTGAATTGGCACGGCAAAACTTGATTCGCCTCCAGAATGCATGGGGAGAAGTGATCGAAAGCTTAGCTGGTCCTGATAAGGCTCTGCTTGTTGGTTCTCAACCAGTTGCGGCAAACGAACACCATGCTATTTTAGCCTTTGAGTCTAATTTCAATGCAGGGCAAACCATGAAACGGGATAACCTCAATACCATGTTTGGCAATATTCTCAGCCAGGCGGCTGGATTTTCACCTGAAATCCTGGCAATTTCCCTAGAGGAATGGAAAGAGGTTCGTGCAGCATTTTCAGCTAAAAACAAGTCTTCTCAAGCAGATCAAGAGGTAGAAGAAGAAAGTCTAATTCCAGAGGGATTTGAATTTCTAGCTGATAAAGTCATGGTCGAAGAAGACTAAAAGTGGATTTCATGGTACAATAATCCTATGACTAGACAACAATTTATCGTGATAGCACTATTTACCGCTGCTGAGACTTATTTTTTCAATGAAGCTTGGATGACGGGTCGCTATTTCATGGCAGCCTTTTGGGCCATTCTACTTTTTCGAAATTTTAGGTTAAGTTATGTAATGGGGAAAATAGTAGATGCCATTGATCAGCACCTAAACCGCAAGGATTAGTCACTAGCTTCTAAACAAAATCAAAGCCTTTTAGGCTTTTTTTTGTTATACTAGTAGAGTATATTTATGGACCTTTTCTTGTATTTTTTAGAGAAATGTAAGTGATTTCTCTAATGATAAAGGAAGTAGGCCAGAAAAAGAAAGGAACTATCATGTCAGTATTAGAGATCAAAGATCTTCACGTTGAGATTGAAGGAAAAGAAATTTTGAAGGGGGTCAATCTGACTCTGAAAACAGGAGAAATCGCAGCTATCATGGGACCAAATGGTACTGGTAAATCGACTCTTTCTGCCGCTATCATGGGGAACCCTAACTATGAAGTTACCAAAGGTGAGGTCTTGTTTGATGGCGTAAATATTCTTGAGTTGGAAGTGGACGAGCGTGCGCGTATGGGACTTTTCCTGGCTATGCAATACCCATCTGAAATTCCAGGAATTACCAACGCTGAATTTCTTCGTGCAGCTATGAATGCTGGTAAAGAAGATGATGAAAAGATTTCAGTTCGTGAGTTTATCACTAAACTAGACGAGAAAATGGAATTGCTCAACATGAAAGAAGAAATGGCAGAGCGTTACCTCAACGAAGGATTCTCTGGTGGTGAGAAAAAACGTAATGAAATTCTTCAGCTTTTGATGTTGGAACCAACTTTTGCCCTTTTGGATGAGATTGACTCAGGTCTTGATATTGACGCCCTTAAAGTTGTATCGAAAGGTGTGAATGCTATGCGTGGCGAGGGATTTGGTGCTATGATTATCACTCACTACCAACGTCTCTTGAACTACATCACACCAGACGTGGTCCACGTGATGATGGAAGGTCGTGTTGTCCTTTCTGGTGGTCCAGAATTGGCTGCACGCTTGGAACGTGAAGGATACGCGAAACTAGCTGAAGAACTTGGATATGACTACAAGGAAGAATTGTAATTCCCTCGTATCTTTTAGGAGAAGTAAATGACTAAAGAGAATATTAAACTTTTTTCAGAAATGCACGCTGAACCAAGCTGGTTGGCTGACCTCCGTCAAAAAGCTTTTGATAAGATTGAGAGTTTGGAATTACCAGTCATTGAGCGTGTCAAATTTCACCGTTGGAATCTGGGAGATGGAACCATCACAGAAAGTGAACCTTCAGCAAATGTTCCTGACTTCACGGTTCTAGATAATCACTTGAAGCTGGTGCAAGTAGGAACGCAGACTGTTTTTGAACAAACTCCAGTTGAATTGGCTGAACAAGGAGTAGTCTTTACAGACTTTCACTCAGCTTTAGAAGAAATTCCAGAACTTATCGAGGAATTCTTCATGTCATCTGTTAAATATGACGATGATAAATTAGCAGCCTACCACACAGCTTACTTTAACAGTGGTGCTGTTCTCTACATTCCTGATAACGTTGAGATTACAGAGCCAATCGAAGGTATTTTCTACCAAGACAGCGATAGCGATGTGCCTTTTAACAAGCATATCCTCATCATTGCTGGAAAAAACTCTAAAATAAGCTATCTTGAACGTCTAGAGTCACGAGGTGGAGGTAGTGCGAAAGCAACTGCCAATATCACAGTGGAAGTGATTGCTCGTTCTGGCGCACAAGTGAAGTTTGCAGCGATTGATCGTCTAGGTGAAAATGTTACTGCTTACATTAGCCGTCGTGGTAAGTTGGGCAACGATGCAAGCATTGACTGGGCGATTGGTGTCATGAACGAAGGAAACGTTGTTGCAGACTTTGATAGCGATTTGATTGGGAACGGTAGCCATGCCGACCTGAAAGTGGTAGCTCTTTCAAGTGGCCGTCAGATTCAAGGGATTGATACCCGCGTAACCAACTATGGCTGCAACTCAATCGGAAATATCCTCCAACATGGGGTTATCCTTGAAAAAGCAACTTTGACCTTCAACGGTATCGGCCACATTATCAAGGGTGCCAAGGGAGCAGATGCGCAACAAGAAAGCCGTGTTCTCATGCTTTCAGACCAAGCGCGTTCAGATGCCAACCCAATTCTTTTGATTGATGAAAATGACGTAACTGCAGGTCACGCGGCTTCTATCGGTCAGGTGGATCCAGAAGATATGTACTACCTCATGAGCCGTGGCTTGGATAAGGCGACTGCTGAGCGCTTGGTTGTTCGTGGTTTCCTTGGATCTGTTATCGTTGAGATTCCAGTCAAAGAAGTTCGTGATGAAATGATTGCAACTATCGAAGAAAAATTGTCAAAACGCTAAGGGGAAGTCTATGTTAGATGTAGAAGCGATTCGCAAGGATTTTCCAATTTTGGACCAGATTGTCAACGATGAACCTCTGGTCTATCTGGACAATGCTGCGACGACACAAAAACCACTAGCAGTTCTTGAAACGATTAACCGCTACTATGAGCAGGACAATGCCAATGTTCACCGTGGTGTTCATACCTTGGCGGAGCGAGCAACAGCTTCTTATGAAGCTGCTCGTGAAACCATTCGTAAGTTTATCAATGCAGGCTCTACAAAGGAAGTTCTCTTTACCAGAGGAACGACAACCAGTCTTAACTGGGTGGCACGCTTTGCTGAGGAGATTTTGACTGAGGGAGACCAGGTCTTGATTTCTGTCATGGAACACCATTCCAATATCATTCCTTGGCAGGAGGCCTGTCGCAAGACTGGAGCAGAGCTTGTCTATGTCTATCTCAAAGACGGTGCCTTGGATATGGAGGATTTGCGAGCTAAATTGACGGATAAGGTCAAGTTCGTTTCCCTAGCTCATGCCTCCAATGTTCTGGGTGTGGTCAATCCGATCAAGGAAATCACTCAAATGGCCCACCAAGTTGGAGCCATCATGGTAGTGGATGGAGCTCAATCTACACCTCATATGAAGATTGATGTCCAAGACTTGGATGTGGACTTCTTTGCCTTTTCAGGTCACAAGATGGCTGGTCCGACTGGTATCGGTGTCCTTTACGGCAAAGAAAAATATCTGGAGCAAATGTCACCAATTGAATTTGGTGGTGAGATGATCGATTTTGTCTACGAGCAATCTGCTAGTTGGAAGGAATTGCCTTGGAAATTCGAGGCTGGTACTCCTAATATGGCAGGGGCAATTGGACTAGCTGCTGCAGTGGATTATCTAGAAACGATTGGCATGGATGCCATTGAAGCTCATGAACAGGAATTGATTTCATATGTCTATCCAAAACTGCAGGCAATTGAAGGACTGACTATCTATGGTTCACAGAATTTGGCTCAACGTTCGGGAGTCATCGCCTTTAACTTAGGTGATCTTCATCCTCATGATCTTGCAACAGCTCTGGATTATGAAGGCGTAGCAGTTCGAGCTGGTCACCATTGTGCGCAGCCCTTGCTTCAGTATTTGGAAGTCCCAGCAACAGCTCGTGCAAGTTTTTATATCTACAATACCAAGGCAGATTGCGACAAACTAGTCGATGCCATACAAAAGACAAAGGAGTTTTTCAATGGCACTTTCTAAACTAGATAGCCTTTATATGGCAGTGGTGGCAGACCATTCGAAAAATCCACATCACCAAGGGAAGCTGGAAGATGCTGAGCAAATCAGCCTCAATAATCCAACCTGTGGGGATGTCATCAACCTCTCTGTAAAGTTTGACGCAGAGGACCGTTTGGAAGATATTGCTTTTCTAAATTCAGGATGCACGATTTCAACTGCCTCTGCTAGTATGATGACAGATGCAGTTTTAGGCAAGACCAAACAAGAAATTTTAGAGCTTGCGACCATTTTTTCAGAAATGGTTCAAGGTCAAAAAGATGACCGCCAAGACCAACTTGGCGATGCAGCTTTCTTGTCAGGTGTTGCCAAATTCCCTCAACGAATCAAGTGTGCAACCCTAGCTTGGAATGCTCTCAAAAAAACAATTGAAAATCAAGAAGATAAATAAGAAACATAGAAATATATCATGAAAGAAAGGATATTATGGCTGAAGAAAGAGTAGAACCAAAACCAATAGACCTTGGTGAATATAAATTTGGTTTCCATGACGATGTAGAGCCTGTCCTATCGACAGGAAAAGGATTGAACGAAGAAGTCATTCGCGAATTATCAGCTGCTAAGGGAGAACCTGAGTGGATGTTAGAATTCCGTTTGAAGTCTTATGAAACCTTCAAAAAAATGCCTATGCAAACCTGGGGAGCAGACTTGTCAGAGATTGACTTTGATGACTTGATCTACTACCAAAAACCTTCTGATAAACCTGCCCGTTCTTGGGATGAAGTTCCTGAAAAAATCAAAGAAACCTTTGAACGTATCGGGATTCCTGAAGCTGAGCGTGCTTATCTAGCTGGTGCCTCTGCCCAGTACGAGTCAGAAGTGGTATACCACAACATGAAGGAAGAGTTCCAGAAATTGGGTATTATCTTTACAGATACGGATTCTGCCCTCAAGGAATACCCAGACTTGTTTAAACAATACTTTGCTAAGTTGGTACCGCCGACAGATAACAAGTTGGCAGCCCTTAACTCGGCAGTATGGTCTGGTGGAACCTTTATCTATGTGCCAAAAGGTGTCAAGGTAGATATTCCACTTCAAACCTACTTCCGTATCAACAACGAAAATACAGGTCAGTTCGAACGTACCTTGATTATTGTTGATGAAGGAGCAAGCGTCCATTACGTAGAAGGATGTACAGCACCAACTTATTCTAGCAACAGCTTGCACGCTGCCATTGTAGAAATCTTTGCCTTGGACGGAGCTTATATGCGCTATACAACTATCCAAAACTGGTCAGATAACGTTTATAACCTAGTAACAAAACGTGCCAAAGCCTTGAAAGATGCGACTGTTGAGTGGATTGATGGGAACTTGGGTGCTAAAACAACCATGAAATACCCATCTGTTTATCTGGATGGAGAAGGGGCCCGTGGTACCATGCTTTCGATCGCCTTTGCTAATGCTGGTCAACACCAAGATACGGGTGCCAAGATGATCCACAATGCTCCACACACAAGTTCGTCTATCGTTTCTAAATCCATCGCTAAAGGCGGAGGAAAGGTGGACTACCGTGGACAAGTGACTTTCAACAAGAACTCTAAGAAATCTGTTTCTCACATCGAGTGTGATACCATTATCATGGATGACTTATCAGCTTCAGATACCATTCCATTTAATGAAATCCACAACTCGCAAGTTGCTTTGGAGCACGAAGCCAAAGTATCTAAGATTTCAGAGGAACAACTCTATTACCTCATGAGTCGTGGTTTATCAGAATCTGAGGCAACCGAGATGATTGTCATGGGATTTGTCGAGCCCTTCACAAAAGAACTTCCAATGGAATATGCAGTTGAGCTGAACCGCTTGATTAGTTATGAAATGGAAGGTTCAGTCGGATAAATCCAAAAAGGAGAAGCAAATGGGATTCTTAAAAAAATTATTTGGTAATGTTGAAAAAGCGAATAAAGGTGAAATTCCTGTCGAGGAAATTGTTCCACCTTTTACAATTGATTTAGCAGAAGAAGCAGATGATTATTGGAGACAAATGGAACAAAACCTCTTGATAAACGCTGTAAAAGCTGCTGGTGGTCCTGAGACAGTAGAACGTGCTTTTGTTCTTGCTAATTTCAAGGAAAATCAAGAAACCTTTGAGCTCTTTTATCAGGTAAATGGTCAACTTCTTTCATGGAGAGAGATGGATGCGACTGTTGTTGATAAAATCAGCAATCAACTCCTTCCGCAAGCGGCAGAAGTAGCGCGTGCAGTAAATGAAAATTATGAAGAGGCAAATGTACCAGTAATCCAGTACGCTATGCTTCAGTTTGAAACTGCAACCATGGCTTGGTTTGGTCGGAAGCTGACAACAGCTTCTCCAGAAGCCCAATTGACTTTTGAAGAATTGGTATCTGGTTGGCGCGCTATTTTGGAACAAGAAGTTCCAAATCGTTCTTTAGATAGTGACCGTCCCTTCCCTTACTTTGAAGTTTAAAAAATCCCAAATCCCTAAAAAACTTTCAATGGAGTATACTGAGCCTACTCGCTTGATTAGTAACAAATTGAAAGAATCAGTGGGTAAAAATGCAAATTCTGAACAGGAATCCTTTCTGTTCAGAATTTTTTTCAAAAAAGAACCTAATAAATATTCACAAAAATACTTTTATATGGTAAAATAAAACAATTACATTTAGTGGAGATGAAGAATGAATATTTTTAGAACCAAGGATGTTAGTCTGAGACAGACAGAGATGCATCGCCATTTGAAATTGTGGGATTTGATTCTATTAGGAATCGGTGCCATGGTGGGGACAGGGATTTTCACCATTACAGGAACAGCAGCGGCTACCCTAGCTGGTCCATCACTAGTGATTTCCATTGTGATTTCTGCCCTGTGTGTTTCTTTATCAGCCCTCTTTTTCGCAGAATTTGCCTCTCGTGTGCCTGCTACTGGTGGTGCTTATAGTTACCTCTATGCGATTCTAGGAGAATTGCCAGCCTGGATTGCTGGCTGGTTGACCATTATGGAATTCATGACGGCTGTTTCAGGTGTGGCGTCTGGCTGGGCAGCTTACTTTAAGGGATTGCTCAGTAATTATGGTATCTCCATGCCCCAAGCCTTGAATGGAACCTTTAACCCTGAACAAGGAACCTACATTGATCTTCTACCTATTTTAGTACTGACCTTGGTAACGGGATTGGTTTTATTAAATTCTAAGGCAGCTTTGAGATTTAATTCACTTTTAGTGGTCTTGAAATTCTCAGCTCTCGCCTTATTTATCCTAGTTGGTATTTGGTACATTAAGCCAGAAAATTGGACGAATTTTGCTCCATTTGGTTTTGGTCAACTATATGGTGGAAGTACTGGGATTATGGCGGGTGCATCTTTGATGTTCTTTGGATTTCTCGGATTTGAGTCAATTTCCATGGCAGTTGATGAAATTCAAAGTCCGCAAAAAAATATTCCTCGCGGAATCGTGCTTTCTCTGACAATCGTCACCATTCTCTATGCCTTGGTAACCTTAGTATTGACAGGGATTGTTCACTACAGTAAGCTCAATGTGGACGATGCAGTAGCATTTTCATTACGGAGTATTGGTATCGGCTGGGCGGCAAATTATGTTTCGCTTGTAGCCATTCTAACCCTGATAACCGTATGTATCTCCATGACTTATGCTTTGTCTCGGATGATTTATAGCTTAGCACGTGATGGACTTTTACCTCAAAGTTTCAAACAATTAAGCAAGACTAGTCGCGTTCCTAAAAATGCGACCCTCTTAACAGGAGTTGCTTCAGCCATTGCTGCAGGAGTCTTTCCTCTAGCCAGTATTGCAGCCTTCTTAAATATTTGTACGCTAGCTTATCTCATTTTGCTAGCCTACGGAATAATAAAACTCAGAAAGGATAAGGGTATGCCAAAAGAGGGAGAGTTTAAAACTCCCTTGGTGCCACTTTTGCCAATTCTTTCCATTCTTATCTGTGTTTCCTTTATGCTTCAATATAGTCTAGATACCTGGATCGCCTTTGGTATCGCTCTTGTAGTTGGTCTAGTCATTTACTTTACTTACGGGTTCCGCCATTCAACCCTCGCAGAAGAAGAATAAAAGCTGGGAATTCCCAGCTTTTTTAATCTTTCACATAAGTAAATCCTTCACCCAGAATTTCATGAGCCTCAGTGATGGTGATAAAGGCTTGAGGATCAATTTTGTGAATCATATCTTTCATTTTTACGATTTCGTTTCGACCGACGATACAGTAGATAATTTTTAAATCCTTTTTGCTGTAGTAGCCTTGACCAGATATAAAGGTAACGCCACGTCCGAGTTCATCGTTAATCTCTTTGGCCAATTGATCAGGATATTGGGTAATAATCATAAATCCTTTACCAGCATAACCTCCTTCGCCGATCAAGTCGATAACACGAGCGATGATAAAGTCAAATAAGAGGGTATAGGTAACCAGACGAAGATCCTGGAAGATAATCAAAATCAACATTAGGATAAAAAAGTCAATCCCAAAAAGCAATTTCCCAATCGAAATATTGGTGTATTTGTTGAGGATACGGGCAACGATATCAGAGCCGCCAGTGGTTCCACCAGCATTAAAGATAATTCCTAAACCAACCCCTAGTAAGACTCCTGAGACTAAAGCGACAATGATGAGATCACCTTGCAAGTCGATGTGCAAAGGAATGCGCTCAAAAATTGCTAGCCAAACGGAAAGTGAAATAGATCCTAAAAGACTGGAGTAGAGGGTCTTAGGCCCAAATATCTTCCAAGCCAGGATAAATAAAGGGATATTAATCAAGAGGTTCATCAATGAGACAGGAATCTTAAAGAGATAGTAGGTAATCAAGGTAATACCAGTCGCCCCACCCTCAAATAAATGATAAGGAACAACAAAGTAGGTAAGACCAAAGGCATAGATAGCAGCTCCAAGAATAATAGTAATAATCGGTTGAAGTTTTCGAATCATGGCTGTTCCTCACTTTTCTATAGATAGATTATACCAAAAATTCAGTTCTTTTCATCGAATCACTTATGATTTTTTATCATTTTTTTGATATAATAAAGGAGAAAATCCCAATCCTATCAAGAAGAATAGAAAGATTGAATTATGACACAAGTAAAAATTGTAACGGACTCTTCTGTTACTATCGAACCAGAAGTAGTTAAAGAATTAAATATCACTGTTGTCCCTCTATCAGTTATGATTGATAGTGTGCTTTATTCGGATGCAGATTTGAAAGAGGGAGAATTCCTTCATCTTATGCAACAAAGTAAGAATCTGCCTAAAACAAGCCAGCCCCCTGTGGGAGTGTTTGCTGAGGTCTTTGAAGAACTAGGTAAAGATGGCAGTCAAATTATCGCCATTCACATGTCCCATGCCTTGTCTGGAACTGTGGAAGCTGCTCGCCAAGGGGCCAGCCTCTCAACTGCTGATGTAACAGTTATTGATAGTTCTTTTACAGATCAAGCAATGAAGTTCCAAGTTGTTGAAGCCGCAAAACTTGCCAAAGAGGGTAAAGACTTAGAAACGATCTTAGCTCATGTAGAGGACGTCAAAAATCATACAGAACTCTATATCGGTGTTTCGACGCTAGAAAACTTAGTTAAGGGTGGTCGTATTGGACGTGTGACAGGATTACTAAGCTCACTCTTGAATATTCGTGTAGTAATGCAGATGAAAAACCACGAACTCCAACCAATCGCCAAAGGACGTGGAGCGAAAACTTTCAAAAAGTGGCTTGAGGAATTAACCAATACTCTTTCCCAAAAATCAGTTGCAGAAATTGGAATTTCCTATGCTGGAACGAACGAATGGGCGAATGAGATGAAGGCATTATTGCAACCTTATGTTGAGAAGCCAATCTCTGTATTGGAAACTGGCTCTATTATTCAAACTCATACTGGAGAGAATGCTTGGGCGATTCTAATTCGCTACAATTCCTAAAAAAATAGAGAAAAAATGGTCAAAATAGTGTTTTTGACTTGACCTATAGCCGATTTTAGGATATGATTATATTTGTTAATTAGAAATTATTTGGAGGATTTGTTAACATGGCAAACAAACAAGATTTGATCGCTAAAGTAGCAGAAGCTACAGAATTGACTAAGAAAGATTCAGCAGCAGCAGTTGACGCTGTATTTGCAGCAGTAACTGAATACCTTGCAGCTGGTGAAAAAGTTCAATTGATCGGTTTCGGTAACTTTGAAGTTCGTGAGCGTGCTGCACGTAAAGGTCGCAACCCACAAACTGGTAAAGAAATCAAAATCGCAGCTTCTAAAGTTCCAGCATTCAAAGCTGGTAAAGCTCTTAAAGACGCTGTTAAATAATGAATTTTCAAAAAGCCTGTCATATCAAGTATTTGAGCTTGTGCGACAGGCTTTTTTTATTTGAGAAGTTGAGTTATGATTCTGTGCAAAAAGAAAAAGGTTCCCATGTATGAGAACCTTCTTTTCATTAGTTTTTAGAAGCTGCTTGGAATTCAGGGTTTTTCCATGCTTCATCAATGATAGCTTGCAATTCTTTAGCAGATGCTTGCATTTTTTGAGTTTCAGCATCGTTCAATGGGATGTTTACTGGACGAACGATACCGTGTGCACCAACAACAGCTGGTTGACCGATAAAGACGTTTTTAACACCGTATTGACCTTCTTGGAAGACTGAAAGTGGAAGTACTGCATTTTCGTCATCAAGGATTGCTTTTGTGATACGAGCAAGTGCCACTGCGATACCGTAGTATGTAGCTCCTTTTTTGTTAATGATTGTGTAAGCAGCGTCACGAACACCTTCGAACAATTCAATCAATTCAGCTTCTTGAACGTTTTGAGTGTCTTTAAGGAATTCTTCTAGGTTTACACCAGCGATGTTAGCGTGTGACCAAACCGCAAATTCAGAATCTCCGTGTTCACCCATGATGTAGGCGTGAACGGAACGAGCATCAACATCCAATTTTTCAGCAAGTGCTTGACGGAAACGTGCTGAGTCAAGTGAAGTACCTGAACCGATAACACGTTCTTTAGGGAATCCAGAGAATTTCCAAGTTGAGTAAGTCAAAACGTCAACTGGGTTAGCTGCAACAAGGAAGATACCATCGAAACCTGATTCAACAACTTGTGTTACGATTGATTTGTTGATAGCCAAGTTTTTACCTACAAGGTCAAGACGAGTTTCACCTGGTTTTTGAGGAGCACCTGCAGTGATAACAACAAGGTCAGCGTCTGCACAGTCAGAGTATTGAGCAGCGTAGATTTTTTTAGGTGAAGTGAAGGCAAGGGCGTGGCTAAGGTCAAGCGCATCACCAACAGCTTTTTCGTGTAATTGTGGAATTTCGATAATTCCAAGCTCTTGTGCAATTCCTTGGTTAACAAGTGCGAAAGCGTAAGATGAACCTACGGCACCGTCACCAACAAGGATCACTTTTTTGTGTTGTTTAGTTGAAGTCATTATCTAAACATCTCCTTCATTTTTTTTAGGGGAATCCCCAGACACTTTCATTCTATCACTTTTAAAAAGCTTTGTCACGAATATTCTATTCGGTTATCGATGTAAACGTTTTAGCGATTTCCAAAGACTGAAATGAAGGACAAATTATGGTATAATATATCTAATTACTAATAGTGAAATGAGGCATTTATGAATGCAGGATAGAAATTTAGTGAATGTCAATCTGACAAAGGAGATGAAGACCAGCTTTATCGACTACGCCATGAGCGTTATCGTTGCGCGGGCCCTTCCTGATGTTCGAGATGGCTTAAAGCCTGTTCATCGTCGTATTCTTTACGGAATGAATGAACTAGGTGTTACACCAGACAAACCTCATAAAAAATCAGCCCGTATTACAGGGGATGTTATGGGTAAATACCACCCACACGGAGATTCCTCTATTTACGAAGCCATGGTTCGTATGGCTCAATGGTGGAGCTACCGTTACATGCTTGTTGATGGGCATGGAAACTTTGGTTCTATGGACGGGGACGGTGCTGCCGCGCAACGGTACACTGAGGCACGTATGAGCAAGATTGCCCTTGAAATGCTTCGTGATATCAATAAAAACACCGTTGATTTCGTAGATAACTACGATGCTAACGAACGTGAACCCTTGGTTTTGCCGGCTCGTTTTCCAAACCTTTTGGTCAATGGGGCAACTGGTATCGCTGTTGGGATGGCAACCAATATTCCACCTCATAACTTGGGTGAAACCATTGATGCAGTGAAGTTGGTTATGGACAATCCTGAAGTGACAACTAAGGACTTGATGGAAGTCTTGCCTGGTCCAGATTTTCCAACTGGTGCTCTTGTCATGGGGAAATCAGGGATCCACAAAGCTTATGAGACCGGTAAAGGTTCCATTGTCCTTCGTTCTCGTACAGAGATTGAAACTACTAAGACGGGTCGTGAGCGTATTGTTGTAACGGAATTCCCTTATATGGTTAATAAAACCAAGGTACATGAGCATATTGTTCGCTTGGTTCAGGAAAAACGAATTGAGGGCATTACAGCTGTACGTGATGAGTCCAACCGTGAAGGCGTTCGCTTTGTAATCGAGGTTAAACGAGACGCGTCTGCCAACGTTATCCTTAACAACCTCTTCAAGATGACCCAGATGCAAACCAACTTTGGTTTCAATATGCTGGCGATTCAAAATGGTGTGCCAAAAATCTTGTCCCTTCGTCAAATTTTGGATTCTTATATCGAGCACCAAAAAGAAGTGGTTGTTCGTCGTACACGATTTGACAAGGAAAAAGCAGAAGCGCGTGCGCACATCTTAGAAGGTCTTTTAATTGCACTTGACCATATCGACGAAGTGATTCGTATCATTCGTGCCAGTGAAACAGATGCGGAAGCGCAAGCTGAGTTGATGAGCAAGTTCAAGCTTTCTGAACGTCAAAGTCAAGCTATCCTTGATATGCGTCTTCGTCGTTTGACAGGATTGGAACGTGATAAGATTCAGTCTGAATATGATGAATTGATTGCTTTGATTGCAGATTTGGCTGATATTCTTGCCAAACCTGATCGCGTGGCGCAAATCATCAAAGAGGAGCTGGACGAAGTCAAACGCAAGTTTGGTGACAAGCGTCGTACGGAGTTGATGATCGGAGAAGTCTTAACTCTTGAAGATGAAGATTTGATTGAAGAAACGGATGTTTTGATTACCCTATCTAACAAGGGCTATATCAAACGTTTGGACCAAGGTGAGTTTACTGCTCAAAAACGCGGTGGCCGTGGAGTTCAAGGTACGGGAGTTAAGGATGATGACTTTGTGCGTGAATTGGTTTCAACCAGCACCCATGATCATTTGCTCTTCTTTACCAATAAAGGACGCGTATACCGACTAAAAGGTTATGAAATCCCTGAATACGGTCGTACTGCTAAGGGCTTGCCAGTTGTCAATCTATTGAAGTTGGACGAAGGTGAGAGCATTCAGACCATCATCAACGTTGAGTCTGAACGTAGTGATGACGCCTATCTCTTCTTTACAACTCGTCATGGTGTCGTGAAGAGAACCAGTGTCAAAGAATTTGCAAATATTCGTCAAAATGGACTTAAGGCCTTGAATCTTAAGGATGAAGACGAATTGATTAATGTCTTGCTGACAGAAGAAGATACCGATATCATCATTGGTACCAAGTTTGGTTATTCTGTTCGCTTTAATCAGTCAGCTGTTCGTGGCATGAGCCGTATCGCGACAGGTGTCCGAGGAGTTAACCTTCGTGAAGGAGATACTGTAGTTGGTGCTAGTGTCATCACTGATCAGGATGAGGTCCTTATCATCACTGAAAAAGGTTATGGTAAACGTACCCTTGCTACTGAATACCCTACTAAAGGCCGTGGCGGTAAAGGGATGAAGACAGCCAATGTTGCTGAGAAGAATGGTCCTCTGGCAGGTCTCCTCACTGTTAAGGGGGATGAAGACCTGATGATTATCACGGATACAGGGGTCATGATTCGAACAAACGTTGCCAATATTTCACAAACAGGACGCTCAACTATGGGAGTTAAGGTGATGCGTCTAGACCAAGATGCCAAGATTGTGACCTTTACAACGGTTGCTGCGGCAGAAAAAGAAGAAGTTGGGACTGAAATTGAAACAGAAGGTGAAGCATAATGTCTCATAAAAAAACGAAAAATAAAAAGAGTAAGAAAAATAAACGCAGAAATCTATTTATCAATATTTTAGCGGGTTTCTTAATTCTTCTTTCCCTAGCCTTGATTTTTAATTCAAAGATTCGCGATATCTTTTTGGTCTGGAATACCAATAAATACCAAGTCAATCAAGTCACTAAGGAAAATATAGATGAAAATTTAAAATCCGAGGGAAATTTTGATTTTGACTCTGTTAAGTCTATTTCATCCGAAGCTGTATTGGCTTCACAATGGGATGCTCAGAAACTTCCCGTTATTGGAGGTATTGCTATTCCCGAAGTGGAGATAAACTTACCGATTTTTAAAGGTTTGGATAATGTAAACCTGTTCTATGGAGCAGGGACTATGAAACCTGACCAAAGAATGGGAGAAGGGAACTATTCTCTAGCTAGTCACCATATCTTTACTGCTGAAAATGCCAGTCAAATGCTCTTCTCACCTTTGGTCAATGCCAAAGCAGGTATGAAAATTTACCTGACGGATAAGGATAAAGTTTATACTTATGAGATTACAGAAGTTAAACGTGTCACACCTGACCGTGTAGATGAAATCGAAGATCGTGATGGCGTAAAGGAGATTACTTTGGTTACCTGTGTTGATTATAATGCGACTGAGCGTATAATCGTCAAAGGAATCTTTAAAGAATCAAAAGCTTATTCTGAGACTTCTGAGGATATTTTGAAGGCCTTTAATCAACCGTATAGACAACGTTATTAAGAATGAATGAACCAGTGAAGTGCTATTTCACTGGTTTTTTATGTCAACAAAATAGGATCGAAATAGTTCTTATGAAAAAGGACAAGAAGGCTTAGGATAAAGATTTTTAAGATAAATATTTTAGAAATTTACGGAAAACGCTTTCTAGAAAACAAGAATTATGTTATAATTATCACAAATAAAAGTTTAGGAGTTTTTTATGGTCTCTTCAGAATTTATTTCAAAGATTGAATTTGCTTGTAAGAAGAAAGAAAGTCTTTATAGCCAAAGCAAGTTTAAGTATGCGATTCGTTCCATGTTTGCAGGTGCTTTTCTGACATTTAGTACGGCTGCGGGTGCAGTTGGGGCTGACTTGATTAATAAGATCGCTCCAGGTAGTGGACGTTTTCTCTTCCCATTTGTTTTTGCTTGGGGATTGGCCTACAGTGTTTTCTTAAATGCTGAGCTGGTAACTTCGAATATGATGTTTTTGACAGCTGGTAGTTTCTTGAAAAAAATTTCTTGGAGAAAAACAGCTGAGATTTTGCTTTACTGTACCTTGTTCAATCTCATCGGGGCTTTGATAGCAGGTTGGGGCTTTGCCCACTCAGCAGCCTATGCAAATCTAACACATGATAGCTTCATTTCAGGGGTTGTAGAGATGAAGTTAAGCCGTTCCAATGAGCTAGTCTTGCTTGAAGGTATTTTAGCCAATATCTTTGTAAACATTGCCATTCTTTCATTTGTTTTGGTGAAAGACGGAGGCGCCAAACTTTGGCTTGTCTTATCAGCAATTTACATGTTTGTATTCTTAACAAACGAACACATTGCTGCGAACTTTGCTTCTTTTGCGATTGTTAAGTTTAGTGTTGCTGCAGATTCTATTGCTAACTTTGACATACCTAATATTCTTCGTCACTGGGGTGTAACCTTTGTCGGAAACTTTATCGGAGGAGGTCTCTTGATGGGCTTGCCTTACGCCTTCCTCAACAAAAACGAAGATACTTATGTCGATTAAAGAAATGAGCACGAGTGAATCGTGCTTTTTTGTTTGAGATATAAGACTAGTCATAGTTGTTCCTTATATCAAAATATAGAAAATCAGTATTGGAAAAGACTAGCCCAAGATGATACAATATCCCTAATGAAGCTATTTGGAGGTCGTCTTATGACTCGTGATTTTAAATTTGAAACCCTACAATTGCATGCTGGGCAAGTCGTTGATCCAGCGACCAAGTCTCGTGCAGTACCGATTTATCAAACAACATCCTTCGTTTTTGATGACACGCAGGAAGGTGCAGATCTGTTTGCCTTGAGAAAACCGGGGAATATCTATACTCGTATTACCAACCCTACAACAGCGGCATTTGAAGAAAGAATCGCTGCTCTTGAAGGTGGTGTTGGAGCACTAGCGACAGCATCAGGTATGGCTGCTGTAAACTACACTATTTTGGCGCTTGCTCACGCAGGTGACCATGTGGTGGCTGCGTCAACTATTTACGGTGGGACCTTCAACCTCTTGAAGGAAACCCTTCCTCGTTATGGGATCACAACAACCTTTGTGGATGTGGATAATTTGGAAGAAGTGGAAGCAGCTATCAATGACAATACCAAGCTCGTCTTGATTGAAACCTTGGGGAATCCCTTGATTAACATTCCTGACTTGGAAAAATTGGCTGAGATTGCGCATAAACACCAGATTCCTCTCGTTTCAGACAACACTTTTGCCACACCATATTTGATTAACGTCTTCTCTCACGGTGTAGATATTGCCATCCACTCAGCAACTAAGTTTATCGGTGGGCATGGTACGACTATTGGAGGAGTGATTGTCGATAGCGGTCGTTTTGACTGGGCAGCTTCAGGGAAATTCCCTCAATTTGTTGAGGAAGACCCAAGTTACCACAACTTGAGCTATACTCGTGATGTGGGTGCAGCAGCCTTTATTATCGCTGTTCGTGTTCAATTGCTCCGTGATACAGGTGCGGCCTTGTCACCATTTAATGCCTTTCTCTTGCTCCAAGGGCTTGAAACTCTCTCTCTTCGTGTCGAACGCCATGTGCAAAATGCAGAGAAAATTGTTGATTTCCTTGTCAACCATCCTAAGGTAGAAAAAGTCAACTATCCAAAACTAGCTGACAGTCCATATCATGCCTTGGCTGAGAAATATTTGCCAAAAGGTGTGGGTTCAATCTTTACCTTCCATGTTAAAGGTGGAGAGACAGAAGCTCGCAAGGTGATTGATAATTTGGAAATCTTCTCTGACCTTGCAAACGTAGCAGATGCTAAATCTCTTGTTGTCCATCCTGCGACGACCACTCACGGTCAGTTGTCAGAAAAAGATCTAGAAGCAGCAGGTGTCACACCAAACCAAATCCGCTTGTCTATCGGTCTTGAAAATGTAGAGGATTTGATTGAAGATTTGCGTTTGGCCTTGGAAAAAATTTAAAGTAAAAGATATAAACAGTGGGTTTCGACTCACTGTTTTTGATTTTCCATCAGGCATGATATAATGGTTACAGAAGTCTAGAAAGAGGAAAGTTATGAACGAAATCAAATGCCCCAACTGTGGGGAAGTCTTTACAGTAAATGAGAGTCAGTATGCCGAACTCTTATCCCAAGTGAGAACGGCAGAGTTTGATAAGGAATTGCACGATCGAATGAAGCAGGAGTTGGCCTTGGCTGAGCAAAAGGCCATGAATGAGCAACAGACTAAACTGGCTCAGAAGGATCAAGAAATCGCTCAACTGCAGAGTCAAATCCAAAACTTTGATACAGAGAAAGAGTTGGCCAAGAAAGAAGTTGAACAGACAAGTCATGAGGCCTTATTGGCTAAGGACAAGGAAGTGCAGGCCTTGGAAAGCCAATTGGCCACCTTGCGTTTGGAGCATGAAAATCAACTGCAAAAGACCCTTTCTGACTTAGAAAAAGAACGCGATCAGGTCAAAAATCAGCTCCTCTTGCAAGAAAAGGAAAATGAGTTATCTTTGGCTTCTGTTAAGCAAAATTACGAAGCCCAGCTTAAGGCTGCTAGTGAACAAGTCGAATTTTACAAGAATTTCAAAGCCCAACAATCCACAAAAGCAATCGGGGAAAGCCTGGAACAGTATGCAGAGAGTGAGTTTAACAAGGTTCGTAGTTTTGCCTTTCCAAATGCCTACTTTGAGAAGGATAACAAGGTCTCTGCGCGTGGGTCTAAGGGGGACTTTATCTTCCGTGATTTTGATGAAAATGGTCTAGAATTCATTTCCATCATGTTTGAAATGAAAAATGAAGCGGATGGAACAGAGAAGAAGCACAAGAATGCCGATTTTTACAAGGAATTGGACAAGGATCGTCGGGAGAAGAACTGTGAATATGCCGTTTTGGTGAGCATGTTAGAAGCAGATAACGATTACTTTAACACGGGTATCGTGGATGTCAGCCACGAATATGAAAAGATGTATGTGGTCCGTCCTCAATTCTTTATTCAGTTGATTGGGCTCTTGCGTAATGCGGCGTTTAATTCCCTCAAGTACAAGCAGGAGTTGGCCTTGGTTCGCGAGCAAAATATCGATATCACCCATTTTGAGGAAGACTTGGATGCCTTCAAAGTAGCCTTTGCTAAGAACTACAACTCTGCTTCAACCAACTTTGGTAAAGCTATCGATGAAATCGATAAGGCCATCAAGCGGATGGAAGAGGTTAAGAAATTCCTGACCACATCAGAAAATCAACTTCGTTTAGCTAATAATAAACTGGAAGATGTCTCTGTTAAAAAATTGACCCGCAAAAATCCAACCATGAAAGCGAAGTTTGAAGCGCTGAAGGGGAGTGAGGAAATAAGTTATGAAAAATGATATCAATTATGAAAATTTGATAGATGATGTAACAGAGGCTATAAAAAAGTTTAACTTAGTAATTTTTATTGGAGCAGGAGTTTCAATTGCTCAAGGATATCCAAATTGGAACAATTATATTGAACATCTTATTAAGTATTGGCAAGGACAAGTTTTATCGGTAAGTGGTGAAAAAAGTCTTGGGAGAGAACATCATATAGTTTTTGATTTAATTAGCAAATCTAGTATTAGTAATAAACGTAAAGTGGATCTTGTAAACTATGAATTAAAAAAAGTTTTTGGTGAAGACTTTGAAAAGCGACGACTGGATTTTGAAAAAGGATATTTTAAAAATCTGCTACCATATTCAATAGTTAATAAAACAGTAGAATCTTTAGCGAGTTTAAATGCAATATTTATTACTTCTAACTACGACTATGAAATTGAAAATCATATTAAACGTTTAAATAATTCTGTAGTTACTATCAATGATCTTAATGAGTTTGTTAAGAACAAAGATGGAAAGTTACAATTTGGTGATGTTTTACATATCCACGGGACACCAGATTGTGATGTAAATTATTTTGTCAGTTCATCAGCAGATTATTCAAAAACTTATTTAAAAAATAGGAAAAATTTTGAAAATTTAGTAACTTGGTTTAAAAAAACAAAGCCTACAGTTTTATTTATAGGAGCAGGTCTTGAAGAAGATGAAATTTTATCTTTACTTTGTGAAGATAGTAAAAATTATGCATTGATGAAGTCAGAGAATACAGGTAATCAGAGGGCTGATGAACATTTTAGAGATGTTATTGAGGAATTTTTTAGTTCAGAAAATCATACTCAGATTATATGGTACGGCAAAAACTATGAGGATTTACCAATTTTTGTGGAAAAATTGGTTTCTAACATAAATGATAAATTAGGAATACATGCATATAGAAAAGATTGGAATAATCTTTTAAATCCCTCGTTAAAACAAGAAGATTACAATAAATCATTAAATAATATTAGCAGTAATTTTAAGTATTTAAGTTCTCTTTTAAATAAGGTTATTGAGAATAATAATGATGACTTAAGTCGACTATTGTTGAATGGTTTATTACAGGGAAAAAATGTAAAAACAATTGAGTCAAACTCTTTCTCAATTTTCTGGACATTTATTGCTAAAAATATTGAAAAGTTAAGTGATAATGACTGGGAAGTAATTTACAAAATACTTTCTGAAGGTTATCAAAATTATTTTATTGATGATGTATTCTTTGTCTATAATTATGCGAAAGAAAATAAAATTTCTAGCTTTACAAATAATAAACTAAATGAACTGAGAAAAATTATATCGAGAGATGAAGATATCGTTAATTCTAGCTTCAATAAAGATAGAACTCTTTTGGGTTACTGGCTAGTAAGTACTTTTGAACAGCAAAATCGTGATTTATATTTAGAGGAAGATGGTGATATAGAAGTTAGTCTAAATACTGAATGTGTTAACAAACTAACATCCATACTGAATGCATCAGAATTTTTAAGGTATAATTATTATTCTATAAACTATCAACTAGAAGAGTATGGTAATGTTGAATTTATCTATAAGCTAATGAAGTCCAGAAGACTATTTATTGGAGAGAAAGAGTTTTTAGAAAGTGCCTCTGAAGATCTATTAAGTACTAAACTAATTCAAAAATTGCTTGTTCAATTGGATAACGAAACTAATTTAGATTTAGAATTTATAAAGAGGTTAATTGATAAAATTGATTTTTCTGATAATCACTTTGGAGAAGAATTAAACATTTTTATCAAAGAACACAGAAGTATTATTAGAGAAAAAAATATTGAAATACCAGAAAAGCCTTATAGAAATTGGATATCTTCACTAGAAGGAGGTTTTGTTTCACAATTTTCATATTTAACTCAAGAAAACCTTTTGGAGTACGATGAATCTAGAGTATTAGAGATATTAGTCAACGCTGAAAAGGAACAAAGAGGCTCTTCGATTTTAGAAGAAAAGACGATAAATGAAACGGAAAAATTCTTGATTACTGTTTTAAAAGAATCAAATGAAATATCTAAAAAGGTTTCTGATTTATTGAAAAAACATATAGATGACTTATATCCAAAATATAAGAGATTATATGTAAATATTATCAGTTCTCCTGAAATAGAAGAAAATTTTAGAAATATTGTTAGAGAAAAATATTTAAAAAAATTTAACAAAGAAAGTTTTGATTCTAATGATCGGAAATTTTTTGAATATCATATAAAACAACAAAATACGGATATAGATATTTTTGAAAAATTACTTAGTATCGATGCAAATAAACTTTCATCTTCAAGAGATGATAATAATCAATTAGATATGTTTCATTATGTAAATAGTGAACTGGGAATATATTTGCAATGTTTGATATCATTGTTTAACCAGCACCCAGGATATACACCTCAAATTATTCAGAAAATAGATTCTGTAGATGATTTTGCGTATAAAGAGCTTGCTCAAGGGATTTTATTATACGTATATGATTGGAGAGTAATTAATATAACCTATCATACATTCTTAGGATTCAGTTATTCCCACTCGGTAATTGATACAGAAGTTGTAAGCATATTTAAGGATGTTGTTAAAAATATTTTAAAAGAAAAAATCAAGGACAATCAAATTCTTGATAGGATTTATTTAGTCGCTTTAGATAGTGTAGATCCAACTATTGATTCATTTTCTTTATCAAAGAATAACTATAGTCAAATGATAAACATCATTTTTACAGAAGACTATGAATTTAGATATTCTAAAGAATGGTTGCGAGAATTATTTCAACAGTCTTCAAGAGTGAACTATTTAGAAACAATTTCAAACTTATTCTATAGAGAAGACCTTAAAAAGGATAAACTAGATCTTTTCATAAATGAATTTGATAAATATGTTGTAAATTATAGTTTTAAATTATCGTTACATAGAATTAAATATAATTTAAATCGAGAAAATAGTGAACATTTTGATTTGATTAGAGACTTTTTCTTAGTGTTGCTTAAACATGATAAGTTAGAAAACGATATCTTCTATTTTGAAACAGTAAAGTCTATTCTTCCTCAATTGTCTTCAAAAGAAAGATTGGATGTGTTACGAGAAATTCAAAGACAGAGCAATTGTACTCCTCCAGAGATTGAGAAAGTGCAAAGAATTATAGAAAATTTAAATGTGCAAGAATGAAATAGAAGTTAGAAGAGGTTTCAGTTAAAAAATTGACTCGGAAGAATCCAACAATGAAAGCGAAGTTCGAATCGTTGAAGGGGGAGTAGAAAGCAACAGATGAACGGTATTATTAACTTAAAAAAAGAAGCGGGGATGACCTCGCACGATGCGGTCTTTAAACTGCGTAAGATTTTGGGAACCAAGAAAATTGGTCATGGTGGAACCTTGGATCCGGATGTGGTGGGTGTTTTGCCTATCGCAGTTGGTAAGGCGACCCGAATGGTCGAGTTTATGCAGGACGAGGGCAAGGTCTATGAGGGAGAAATCACTCTCGGTTATTCAACGACGACTGAGGATGCCAGCGGAGAAGTGGTCGCAGAGACCCCTGTTTTGTCGCCCTTGGATGAAACCATTGTTGACGAAGCGATTGCGAGTCTGACTGGGCCTATTACTCAGATTCCGCCTATGTACTCGGCTGTCAAGGTCAATGGTCGTAAGCTCTATGAGTATGCGCGTGCAGGTCAGGAAGTGGAGCGTCCAGAACGTCAGGTCACTATTTATCAATTTGAGAGGACGAGTCCGATTTCTTATGAGAGCGAACTTGCGAGTTTTACCTTTCGTGTGAAATGTAGTAAGGGGACTTATATCCGTACCTTATCGGTTGATTTAGGTGAGAAGCTGGGTTATGCGGCCCATATGTCCCATTTGACTCGGACGAGTGCAGCAGGTTTGCAACTTGAGGATGCTCTTACCTTGGAAGAAATTGCTAGAAAAGTGGAGGCTGGTCAACTGGACTTTCTCCATCCTCTAGAGATTGGAATAGGTGACCTTGTCAAAGTTATCCTAACTCCAGAAGAGGCTACAGAAGTGCGCTTTGGTCGTTTTATTGAGTTAGACCAAACGGACCAAGAATTAGCTGCCTTTGAGGGAGATAAATTGCTAGCCATTCTAGAAAAACGAGACAATTTCTACAAACCAAGAAAGGTTTTTAGCTAGTTTAACTGGGGTGTATGGATTGGAAATATTTCACCCCATACTATCCAAATCAGACTATAAATTTTGCAAAAAATATGATAGAATAGACGACGGATAAAAAAACGGAGGATAGCATGCAAAATAGACCAATCATTATCGGAGTGACAGGTGGTTCTGGTGGTGGTAAGACCAGTGTTTCAAGAGCCATTTTATCGCATTTCCCTGATGAAAAGATTTCCATGATTGAGCATGATTCATACTACAAGGATCAGTCTCACTTGACCTTTGAAGAGCGTGTCAAAACCAACTATGACCATCCATTTGCCTTTGATACAGACTTGATGATCGAGCAGATTAAGGAATTGTTGGCAGGGCGCCCAGTGGACATTCCAACTTATGACTATACAGCGCATACACGGAGTAGCAAGACCTATCGTCAGGAGCCTCAGGATGTCTTTATCGTTGAGGGGATTTTGGTCTTGGAGGACAAGCGTCTGCGCGATTTGATGGATATCAAGATTTTTGTGGATACTGATGATGATGTGCGCATTATTCGTCGGATCAAGCGTGATATGGAAGAGCGTGGACGTAGCCTTGACAGTGTCATTGAGCAGTACTTAGGTGTAGTTAAACCTATGTACCACCAGTTTATCGAGCCGACTAAGCGTTATGCCGATATCGTCATTCCTGAGGGAGTCAGCAATACCGTTGCTATCGACCTTTTGACGACAAAAATTGCAAAGATTTTGGAAGAAGCGCGAAACAGTAAATAATCAGATGAGGAGGCCTAGCCTCCTTTTTCTATTTTTCCTTTAGTTTCAGTAGGAAAAAGGTGATTTTTAAGCATGTTTTTGGTATAATAATACCCATGGAAAAGCAAGAAAATGAATAGTAGGTGGAGATGGAAAAGTATTTATCAGTAACAACTTTGACCAAGTATCTGAAAATGAAATTCGATAAAGACCCTTACTTGGAACGGGTCTATTTAACTGGTCAAGTTTCCAACTTTCGTAAACGACCTACTCACCAATATTTCTCTTTAAAAGATGACCATGCAGTTATTCAAGCGACCATCTGGTCAGGGATTTATCAGAAATTAGGTTTCGACCTCGAAGAAGGGATGAAAATCAATGTGATTGGGCGTGTGCAGGTCTATGAACCAAGCGGTAGCTACTCTATCATCATTGAAAAAGCTGAGCCTGATGGGGTTGGGGCGCTAGCGATTCAGTTTGAACAACTAAAGAAAAAACTAACGGAAGAAGGTCTTTTTCAAGAACGGTTCAAGCAACCTCTTCCCCAGTTTGCTAAGCGAATCGGTGTGGTAACCAGTCGCAATGGAGCTGTTATTCGAGATATTATCACGACCGTCAGCAGACGCTTTCCAGGTGTTGGCATTCTTCTCTATCCGACCAAGGTGCAAGGAGATGGAGCTGCTGAGGAAATAGCGCGGAATATTGCGCGTGCCAATCAACGTGAGGACCTAGATGTTCTCATCATTGGTCGTGGTGGGGGTTCCATCGAGGATCTCTGGGCCTTTAACGAAGAGATCGTGGTACGGGCTATTTTTGAATCTCGTTTGCCAGTTATTTCTAGTGTTGGGCATGAGACGGATGTGACCTTGGCAGACTTTGTGGCCGATCGTCGTGCTGCGACGCCAACAGCTGCGGCTGAATTGGCAACGCCTGTGACCAAGTTGGATCTCTTGAGCCATTTACAAAATCAAGAAAAACGAATGGCAACAGCAGTCCGAAATGTCCTATCTAAGAAACAAGAAGCTCTGAAAAAATGCAGTCAGTCAGTCATCTTTAGACAGCCAGAGCGCTTGTACGATGGATATTTGCAACGGTTAGATCAACTACAACTGCGATTAAAACAAAGTTTGCGAACACGGATTTCTGATAATAAACAGCTAGTTCAAGCAAGGATGCATCAACTAGTCCAATTATCACCTATAACCAAAATCCAGCGTTATCAAGACCGTTTAGGTCAGTTGGGCAAGCTCCTACGTAGCCAAATGGCGCTGGTTTATGATGCCAAGGTTGCTGAAGTCAAGAGACTTTCAGAAGCTCTACTGATGTTGGATACCAGTCGAATAGTTGCGCGTGGCTATGCAATTGTCAAAAAAGAAGAGTCAGTTGTGGATTCGGTTGAGAAGTTGAAGAAAAAAGACCAAGTGACGCTTTTGATGCGAGATGGTCAGGTAGAATTAGAGGTTAAAGATGTCAAAACAAAAGAAATTTGAAGAAAATCTAGCAGAACTGGAGACCATTGTCCAAAGTTTAGAAAATGGTGAAATCGCTCTGGAAGATGCGATTGCGGCCTTTCAAAAGGGCATGGTCTTGTCAAAAGAGCTCCAAGCGACGCTGGACAAGGCTGAAAAGACCTTGGTCAAGGTCATGCAAGAAGACGGAACAGAAAGTGATTTTGAATGAAGAAGCAAGAAAAATTAGCTCTTGTTGAATCGGCTTTGGAAGATTTTTATGGAGACCAGCAGTTTGCCTCTAGTTTGCGAGAGTCTGTTCTCTATTCCATTCATGCTGGTGGCAAGCGTATTCGCCCTTTTCTTTTGCTAGAAGTTTTGGAATCCCTGAAAGTGGTTATCCAACCAGCTCATGCGCAGGTAGCCGCGGCCTTGGAAATGATTCATACAGGGAGCTTGATTCACGATGACCTTCCTGCTATGGATGATGACGATTACCGTCGAGGGCGTTTAACCAATCATAAGAAATTTGGCGAAGCGATGGCAATATTGGCAGGAGACGCCTTGTTCCTAGATCCCTATGCCTTGATAGCGCAGGCAGATTTATCAAGTCAGATCAAGGTGGATTTGATTGCCAACTTATCCCTTGCTTCAGGGAGTCTAGGTATGGTGGCAGGGCAGGTTTTAGATATGGAAGGCGAACACCAGCATTTATCCTTGGAAGAACTTCAGACCATTCATGCCAATAAGACTGGAAAATTACTAGCTTATCCTTTCCAAGCAGCTGCTATCATTGCGGAATTGGAACCAGAAATCCAAGCAAAATTGAAAACTGTGGGTGAATTAATCGGACTTGCCTTTCAAGTTCGAGATGATGTGCTGGATGTGACAGCTAGTTTTGAGGAAATCGGCAAGACACCGCAAAAGGATTTACAGGCAGAAAAGTCGACCTATCCAGCCTTGTTGGGCTTGGAAAAGGCCATTGCCTTTTGTAACCAAACTCTGAATCAAGCCGAGGCTAAATTAGAAGAAATTGCCCAGCAGGTTCCCTTTGAAACAGCACCGATTGTGAAAATAGTAGAAAGTTTGAGAATCAATGGCTAAGGAAAGAGTGGATGTACTAGCTTATAAACAGGGCTTGTTTGAAACGCGAGAACAGGCCAAGCGCGGTGTCATGGCTGGACTAGTCGTAGCAGTCCTTAATGGAGAACGCTTTGACAAACCAGGAGAGAAAATCCCAGATGACACTGAGCTAAAACTCAAGGGTGAAAAACTCAAGTATGTCAGTCGAGGTGGTCTAAAACTAGAGAAGGCCTTGCAGGTCTTTGATTTGTCAGTGGAGGGAGCAACTACGATTGATATTGGGGCTTCCACTGGTGGATTTACTGACGTCATGTTGCAAAATGGTGCTGAGTTAGTCTTTGCAGTCGATGTTGGCACCAATCAGTTGGCTTGGAAATTACGTCAAGACCCACGGGTTGTCAGCATGGAGCAGTTTAATTTTCGTTATGCTGAAAAGACTGATTTTGAGCAGGAACCGAGCTTTGCCAGTATTGATGTGAGTTTCATTTCCCTCAGTCTGATTTTGCCTGCCTTGCACCGTGTCTTGGCAGATCAAGGGCAGGTGGTGGCTCTGGTTAAGCCCCAGTTTGAAGCAGGTCGTGAGCAGATTGGAAAGAATGGAATCATTCGCGATGCCAAGGTTCATCAAACTGTCCTTGAATCTGTCACTGCTATGGCAGTTGAGCAAGGTTTTTCAGTGCTTGGATTAGACTATTCACCAATCCAAGGTGGACATGGAAACATTGAATTTCTGGCATATTTGAAAAAGGAAGAGGGAGCAAGTAATCAAGTTGCTCCCGAAATAGAAAAAGTTGTAGAGAGAGCACATAGAGAATTTAAAGATGAATAAAAAAGAGAGACTTGAAAAAATTAGAAGATTTGTCACGGATTATCAAATCGGGACTCAGGAAGAAATCGTTGAGCATTTGAAGGAAGCAGGTATTTCTGCTACGCAAGCCACTGTCTCAAGGGACATCAAGGAGCTTGGTATTGTTAAAATTCCTTTGAAGAACAACACCTATATCTATGAGTTGCCAAAATCAATCGTCAAAAGTTTGCAGTTAGCTGAGGACAATATTGTGAGTTCTGAGTTAATGGGAAATATGATCAACCTTGCTGTCATTCCTGGAAATACTATTTTTGTGAAGAGTCAGTTGGTTGAGGCATTCTCTGAACAGATTTTTAGCTGTCTAGCTGATGATGATTCTATCTTAATTGTAGCTAGAACAGCAGAGGCAGCTGAGGAAATTGTTGAACAAGTCAAAAAATGGTAGGTCAGTATGTTACTTGAAATTTCGATAAAAAACTTTGCCATTATTGAGGCGATTTCCCTCAATTTTGAAAAGGGTATGACTGTTTTGACCGGGGAAACGGGTGCTGGAAAGTCTATCATTATCGACGCTATGAATCTCATGTTGGGGGCTCGTGCAACGACAGATGTTATTCGTCACGGTGCGCCAAAAGCAGAGATTGAGGGGCTTTTCTCAGTTGAAAATAGTCGCCTTTTACAGGAACTTTTTGATGAGCAAGGTTTGGAAATGGGTGATGAGATTATCATCCGGCGTGAAATTCTGCAAAATGGTCGTAGTGTTAGTCGCGTGAATGGTCAGATGGTCAATCTTTCTGTCTTGCGTGCCATTGGGCAACACCTTGTGGATATCCATGGTCAGCATGACCAAGAGGAGTTAATGCGTCCTCAACTGCACATCCAGATGTTGGATGAGTTTGGTGATGCTGCTTTCTTGGACTTGAAGGAGACCTATCAGACGAGCTTTGATGCCTATCGCAAAATGCGCAAGCAGGTTTTGGAAGTCAAGAAAAACCAGCAGGAACATAAGGCTCGTATTGAGATGTTGGAATTTCAAATGGCAGAGATTGAGGCAGCGAACTTACAGGCTGGTGAAGACTTAGCTCTCAACCAAGAACGAGATAAACTCCTCAATCATAAAAATATTGCGGATACGCTAACCAATGCCTACAGTATGCTGGACAATGAGGAATTCTCCAGTCTTGCTAATGTCCGTTCAGCCATGAATGACATGGAAAGTGTCGAAGAGTATGACCCTGAATACCGTGAAATTTCAAGTTCTCTATCAGAAACCTACTATGTTTTAGAAGATATTACCAAGCGTTTGGAAGATATTATTGAAGACTTGGATTTTGATGGCAATCGCCTCATGCAGGTCGAAAATCGTTTAGACCTTCTGAATACTATTACCCGCAAGTACGGTGGGACTGTAGACGATGTCTTGCTTTATTTTGCCAAGATTACGGATGAGTATAATCTCTTGACAGGTAATAACCTTTCTTCCGAAGACATGGAAGCAGAACTCAAGAAATTGGAAATTAATCTTGTTGACTTGGCAGGTCAGCTTGCATCTGCTCGCCATGATTTGGCCCAGCAGCTCGAAGCTGAGATTAAACAAGAACTTCAGGATCTTTATATGGAGAAGGCACAATTCCAGGTTCGCTTTAGTAAGAGTAAGTTCAGCCGTGAAGGAAATGAAGCAGTCGAATTTTACATTTCCACCAACCCAGGTGAAGACTTTAAACCCTTGGTTAAAGTTGCGTCCGGTGGGGAATTGTCCCGCCTCATGCTAGCTATTAAATCCGCCTTTTCTCGTAAAGAAGGCAAGACTAGTATTGTCTTTGATGAGGTGGATACGGGAGTTTCAGGTCGTGTAGCCCAAGCTATTGCTCAGAAGATTCACAAGATTGGCCAGCATGGTCAGGTTTTAGCAATCTCTCACCTACCACAAGTAATTGCCATCGCGGATTATCAATTCTTTATTGAAAAGATTAGTGACGAACATTCAACTGTTTCGACAGTTCGTCTCTTGACGGTTGAAGAGCGAGTGGAGGAAGTTGCCAAGATGTTAGCAGGTGATGATGTGACAGAAGCAGCTCTGACGCAAGCCAGAGAATTATTGAGAAACAGGGAGAAGTAAGATGACAGACTATTATGTAATTGGAGATGTTCACGGAAAAGCTGGGATGCTGGAAGACCTTCTCAAAACATGGGATGGTCAGACCCAGTTGCTCTTTCTAGGGGATTTGATTGACCGCGGTGAAGATAGTCGCCGTGTTCTTGAAATGGTTAAGGACTTGGTTGATAATCAAGGGGCGATCTGTTTGTCAGGAAATCATGAGTATATGTTTTTAACTTGGCTCGATGACCCAGAAGAAAGCTATGACCACTATCGTCGCAATGGTGGAGATACAACTATTAACTCTATCCTAGGTCGTCCCTTGGATGCACCAGTTGACGGAGTAGAAGATGCCAAGCGTGTCGCTACAGAAGCAGCAGATTTGGTCGAATTTATTCGTCAAATGCCATTTGTGGTAGAGACAGACAAGTATATCTTTGTTCACGCAGGTATTGACTTGACCTTGGATGACTGGCATGAAACCACAGATTATAAAAAAGTCTGGCTTAGAAAACCGTTCCACGAAGCCGAAAATCATACTGGGAAAACTATTGTCTTTGGTCACACACCGGTTTATGGTTTACTAAGGCAAGAGCGTGGTACAGCTGAGCTTTGGATGACAGAAGATGGCAAGATTGGGATGGACGGAGGAGCTGTCTATGGTGGTGTCCTTCATGGAATCGTCTTTACAGACCAAGGAATGAGAGAACACCACTTTATCGAAAATGATGGCTTTATTGCCGAAGATTAGTACTCCTAGCAGGGTATGATCTTGTCAAAATGTTAAAAACAATTTATAATTAATAGATACCCTGAAAGGAAGAGCATCATGAACTTAGAAGAATTGAAGAAACGACAGGAGAAGATTCGAAACTTCTCTATTATCGCCCATATTGACCATGGGAAATCAACACTGGCAGACCGCATTTTGGAAAAGACGGAGACCGTTTCTAGTCGTGAAATGCAAGCCCAGCTTTTGGATAGTATGGATCTTGAGCGTGAACGTGGGATTACCATTAAACTTAATGCCATTGAGCTGAATTACACTGCAAAAGATGGAGAGACCTATATTTTCCACTTGATTGACACGCCAGGGCACGTGGACTTTACCTATGAAGTGTCGCGTTCGCTAGCTGCCTGTGAAGGAGCGATTTTGGTGGTTGATGCGGCTCAAGGGATTGAAGCTCAAACTCTTGCTAACGTTTATCTAGCCTTGGACAATGATTTGGAAATCTTGCCCGTCATTAACAAGATTGACCTTCCAGCAGCTGATCCAGAGCGTGTGCGTACAGAGATTGAGGATGTCATTGGACTAGATGCCAGCGAAGCGGTCCTGGCTTCAGCCAAAGCTGGTATTGGTATTGAAGAGATTCTTGAGCAGATCGTTGAAAAAGTGCCAGCTCCAACTGGTGATGTTTCAGCTCCATTAAAAGCCTTAATTTTTGACTCAGTTTATGATGCTTATCGTGGGGTTATCCTCCAAGTTCGTGTCATGGACGGAGTAGTCAAACCTGGTGATAAGATTCAGCTCATGAGCAATGGTAAGACCTTTGATGTGACGGAAGTTGGTATTTTCACGCCGAAAGCAGTTGGTCGTGATTTTCTTGCGACTGGTGACGTTGGTTATATTGCGGCTTCTATCAAGACAGTTCAAGATACGCGTGTCGGAGATACAGTGACCCTAGCAAGCAATCCTGCCGCAGAACCATTGGATGGCTATAAGCAGATGAATCCTATGGTCTTTGCAGGTCTTTATCCAATCGAATCAAACAAGTACAATGACCTTCGTGAAGCCCTAGAAAAGTTGCAGCTCAACGATGCCAGTCTGCAATTTGAACCAGAAACATCGCAGGCGCTGGGATTTGGTTTCCGTTGTGGATTCCTTGGCCTTCTCCATATGGATGTTATTCAAGAGCGTTTAGAGCGCGAGTTCAACATTGATCTCATCATGACAGCACCGTCTGTTATCTATAAAGTTAACCAAACTGACGGTGAATCTATGGATGTGTCTAACCCGTCTGAATTCCCAGACCCAACCAAGATTGCGACTATTGAAGAGCCGTATGTTAAGGCGCAAATCATGGTACCACAGGAGTTTGTTGGTGCAGTAATGGAATTGGCTCAACGTAAGCGTGGTGACTTTGTGACCATGGACTATATCGATGACAATCGTGTCAATGTCATCTATCAAATTCCACTTGCTGAAATCGTCTTTGACTTCTTTGATAAACTTAAATCTTCGACACGTGGTTATGCAAGCTTTGACTACGAATTATCAGAGTACCGCCCATCTAAGCTGGTCAAAATGGACATCCTTCTCAATGGAGACAAGGTGGACGCCCTCAGCTTTATCGTTCACAAGGAATTTGCCTATGAGCGTGGTAAGCTGATTGTAGACAAGCTCAAGAAAATCATTCCTCGTCAGCAGTTTGAAGTACCCATTCAGGCAGCCATCGGACAGAAAATCGTGGCTCGTACAGACATCAAGGCCTTGCGTAAAAATGTTTTGGCCAAGTGTTATGGTGGTGACGTTTCTCGTAAACGCAAACTCCTTGAAAAACAAAAAGCTGGTAAGAAACGCATGAAAGCTATCGGATCAGTAGAAGTCCCACAAGAAGCCTTCCTTAGCGTCTTAAGCATGGATGAAGAATAGAAATAGAAAATAAAACTCTTGAAGATTTTTCAAGAGTTTTTGCTTTAAATGAGAGCGAGTAAAATCATCAACTGACAAAATAGATCAGGTTAGAATTTGACAGAAGTCCTTATTTTTCTTATAATGCAGATGGAAAGGTGGTAGGATGAAAAAATTATTAATTTTAGGTACTGTAGTTACTGCTAGTGTTTTTCTAGCTTCATGCTCCAATAATTCGCAAACAGCAACCGAAGAAAGTTCGACTGCGGTTGTTAGGTCTTCTAGCAGTCAGGAAACGAGTAGCTCTAGCTCTGCTGTTTCTGAAGCGAAAAAGGAAGAGACGCAAATCATCGGTTCGAATGAATATGGTTTTGTCAAGGTACCCAAATCATGGGTTCAATTCCATGAAGTAGAAGGTGGAAATGATATACAGTATAGTAATGGAACAGATATCAACATTGTTACGCTGAATACCTTCAAGGCTGAGCAGTTCAATATCAGCGAAGAAGAATATGCTAAACTGGATGTTGTGACTGTCTCATCTAGTATTTTAACTTCCAAAGAACAAAGCTCTGATTTCAGTAAGGTTTGGGGCTCCAAATCGACCATTGGAGGCTATGAAGCCTATGTTGTCAATGCAATTGCTAAATCAGGGAAATACGTCGTTACCTGGGTTTTCCGATCAAATGATGGTAAAATCCGCTATGTTTCACTTGAAGGGGATGGGGAAACTTTAAAAACAATCTTACCGATGGTTGAAAGTAGCTGGTCAACTACTAAAGCTGAATAAATGAAAAAAAGAAGATTCTTGGTCTTCTTTTTATTTTTTTTACGAATAGATAGATGAGTAGAAAAAGAAATGGAGTTGTATATGAAGATCACAAACTATGAGATTTACAAATTGAGAAAAGCTGGGCTGAGCAATCAACAAATTTTAACAGTTCTTGAATACGATGAGACTGTAGATCAGGAGCTCTTGCTAGGTGATATTGCAGAAATATCTGGGTGTCGTAATCCTGCTGTCTTTATGGAACGCTATTTCCAGATAGATGATGCACAGTTGGAGAAGGAGTTTCAGAAATTTCCATCCTTTTCTATTCTTGATGACTGTTATCCTTGGGATCTGAGTGAGATTTATGATGCTCCAGTGCTCTTGTTTTATAAAGGAAATCTGGACTTATTGAAGTTTCCAAAGGTTGCTGTTGTAGGGAGTCGTTCATGTTCTAGTCAGGGAGCAAAGTCGGTCCAGAAAGTCATTCAAGGTTTGGAAAACGAGTTAATTGTGGTCAGTGGTTTAGCCAAAGGGATTGATACGGCTGCCCATATGGCTGCACTCCAGAATGGAGGAAGAACGATTGCTGTCATTGGAACAGGATTGGATGTTTTCTATCCCCGCGCTAATAAACGTTTGCAGGAACACATTGGTAATCACCATTTGGTACTTAGCGAATACGGACCTGGTGAAGAACCCTTGAAATTTCACTTTCCAGCTCGTAATCGCATCATTGCAGGATTGTGTCGTGGAGTTATAGTAGCAGAGGCAAGGATGCGTTCAGGGAGTCTCATCACCTGTGAACGAGCTATGGAGGAAGGTCGTGATGTTTTTGCCATTCCAGGAAACATTTTAGATGGCCATTCAGATGGCTGTCACCACCTGATCCAAGAGGGAGCAAAACTGATTTCCAGCGGTCAAGATGTGCTGGCTGAGTTTGAATTTTAAGGAGAAATTTGTTCACTCAGATAAACTTTTCTTCTATATATAGGACTTAGGTCTTGACAGCTATAGAAAAATGGTTTACACTTTATAAAGTTTATTACTTTGAAAAGGTGTGATAGTGTGGCTACGGCAACAAAGAAGAAAAAATCAACAGTTAAAAAAAATCTAGTCATCGTAGAGTCTCCTGCTAAGGCGAAAACGATTGAGAAATATCTAGGCAGAAATTATAAGGTTTTAGCCAGTGTCGGTCATATCCGTGATTTGAAAAAATCCAGTATGTCAGTTGACATTGAAAATAACTATGAACCGCAGTATATCAATATCCGAGGCAAGGGTCCTCTCATCAATGACTTAAAAAAAGAAGCCAAAAAAGCTAATAAAGTCTTCCTGGCGAGTGACCCGGACCGTGAAGGAGAAGCGATTTCTTGGCATTTGGCCCATATTCTCAACTTAGATGAAAATGATGCCAACCGTGTGGTCTTCAATGAAATCACCAAGGATGCGGTCAAAAATGCTTTTAAAGAACCTCGTAAGATTGATATGGACTTGGTCGACGCCCAACAAGCTCGTCGTGTCTTGGACCGCTTGGTAGGGTATTCGATTTCGCCTATTTTGTGGAAAAAGGTCAAGAAGGGCTTATCAGCAGGACGCGTGCAGTCTGTTGCCCTTAAGCTCATCATTGACCGTGAAAATGAAATCAATGCCTTCCAACCGGAAGAATACTGGACAATTGATGGTGTCTTTAAGAAGGGGACCAAGCAATTTCAGGCTTCTTTCTATGGTATGAATGGCAAAAAGATGAAATTGACCACCAACGAAGAAGTCAAAGAAGTCTTGTCTCATTTGACTAGCAAAGATTTCACAGTAGACCAGGTAGATAAGAAAGAACGCAAACGAAATGCGCCCCTACCTTATACGACTTCAACCATGCAGATGGATGCGGCTAACAAAATCAATTTTCGTACTCGAAAGACTATGATGGTGGCTCAACAACTCTACGAAGGGATCAATATCGGATCAGGTGTGCAAGGTTTGATTACCTATATGCGTACAGACTCGACTCGTATCAGTCCTGTGGCTCAGAATGAAGCGGCAAGCTACATTAACGACCGTTTTGGTAGCAAGTATTCCAAGCATGGTAGCAAGATCAAGAATGCCTCAGGAGCTCAAGATGCTCACGAAGCCATTCGTCCATCTAGTGTCTTTAACACACCTGAAAGCATCGCTAAGTACTTGGACAAAGACCAGCTTAAGCTTTATACCCTTATCTGGAATCGTTTTGTGGCAAGCCAGATGACAGGAGCTATCTTTGATACCATGGCTGTTAAGCTTTCTCAAAATGGGGTTCAGTTTGCGGCAAATGGAAGTCAAGTTAAGTTTGATGGGTATCTTGCTATCTACAATGACTCTGACAAGAACAAGATGTTGCCAGATATGGCTGTTGGAGATGTGGTCAAGCAGGTCAATAGCAAGCCAGAACAACATTTCACTCAACCGCCAGCTCGCTATTCGGAAGCGACTCTTATCAAGACCTTGGAAGAAAATGGAGTTGGACGTCCGTCAACCTACGCTCCGACCATTGAAACCATCCAGAAACGATACTACGTTCGTTTGGCAGCAAAACGTTTTGAACCGACAGAACTGGGAGAAATTGTCAATAAACTTATTGTTGAATACTTCCCAGACATCGTCAATGTGACCTTCACAGCTGAAATGGAAGGAAAACTGGATGATGTCGAGGTTGGAAAAGAGCAGTGGCAACGTGTTATTGATGCCTTTTATAAACCATTCTCTAAAGAAGTGGCCAAGGCTGAATCCGAAATGGAAAAAATCCAGATCAAGGATGAGCCAGCTGGATTTGACTGTGAGGTTTGTGGCAGTCCGATGGTGATTAAGCTCGGTCGTTTTGGTAAATTCTATGCATGTAGCAATTTCCCAGACTGCCGTCATACACAAGCTATTGTCAAAGAGATTGGAGTCGAGTGTCCAAGCTGTCATCAAGGACAAATCATTGAACGCAAAACCAAGCGCAATCGTATCTTCTATGGTTGCAATCGTTACCCAGAATGTGAATTTACTTCCTGGGATAAACCCATTGGACGTGATTGTCCAAAATGCGGACACTTCCTTGTGGAGAAAAAGGTCCGTGGCGGTGGTAAACAGGTTGTATGTAGTAATGGCGACTACGAAGAGGAAAAAATTAAATAAAATGCAGAGTCCTGAAAATAAATTTCAGGCTCTTTTTACTTGAAGCTTGACAAATTTCCTCACTTTGTGGGAAACTAGTATAAGATTATTTCAATTAGGAGAAGACATGCGTATTATTTACCTAAGTATTGGTTTTATTTCTTTAGCCTTGGCTCTTGTTGGGGTTGTCTTGCCCCTCTTGCCAACAACGCCCTTCCTTTTGCTATCAATTGCTTGCTTTTCCAAGTCTTCAAAGAGATTTGAAGACTGGCTTTATCATACAAAGCTTTATCAGACCTATGTAGCTGACTTTCGGGAAACCAAGTCAATAGCGCGAGAACGAAAGAAAAAAATCATCGTATCTATCTATATCTTGATGGGAATTTCTATTTATTTTGCCCCTCTTTTGCCAGTCAAAATCGGTCTGGGAGCCTTGACTATCTTTATCACCTACTATCTCTTTAAAGTCATTCCTGACAAAGAATAGATAAAAATAGTAGTTATTTGCCTTGATAAAAATGAAAGCATATTTAAAATAATATGATATAATAAATTTAAAGAAAACATCAAGGAGAATCAAATGATTTACGAATTTTGTGCTGAAAATGTGACCTTGCTTGAAAAAGCAATGCAGGCTGGAGCTCGTCGAATCGAACTTTGTGACAATCTAGCAGTAGGAGGAACAACACCTAGCTATGGAGTGACCAAGGCAGCGGTTGAACTGGCAGCTAATTACGATACCACCATCATGACTATGATTCGTCCCCGTGGTGGCGATTTTGTCTATACTGATCTTGAAATAGCGATCATGCTAGAAGATATTCGTTTGACTGCGCAAGCTGGAAGTCAAGGTGTTGTATTTGGTGCTTTAACTGCTGATAAGAAGTTGGATAAAGCTAATCTGGAGAAGCTAATTGTTGCATCTAAAGGAATGGAAATTGTCTTTCACATGGCCTTTGATGAATTGAGTGATGAAGAGCAATTGGAAGCCATTGATTGGCTCAGCCAAGCTGGTGTCACTCGTATCTTGACTCGTGCTGGTGTGTCTGGTGACTCGCTAGAGAAACGTTTTGAACACTATCACAGAATTTTGGAACATGCAAAAGGTAAAATTGAAATTTTACCAGGTGGGGGGATTGACTTGGATAACCGTCAAACCTTTATCGACCAGCTGGGCGTGACACAATTGCATGGAACTAAGGTTGTCTTTTAAAAAATAGAAAGGAACTGCTAGCTTTTGGTAGCAGTTTTCACTTATGTTTGAAATTTTTAAATCCTATCAGTTTAATCAAGAAAAAGCTCGTGCCTATGGTTTTATAGAAAATGAGGGAGTCTGGACCTACAGTTCCCAGATTTTGCAGGGTGAATTTTTCATGACACTCTCCATCACTCCTGATAATGTGAGTTTTCTTGTCTTTGACCAGGAAACGGGAGATCTCTATCCTCAAGTTCATATGGAAAGTATGAGGGGAAGTTTTGTCGGAAGTGTCCGTGAGGCTTGTTTGAAGATTCTTTACGAGATTCGAACGGCTTGCTTTGATGTACAGGATTTCATCTGTCCTCAGACTAAGCGTATCATGGCTCAAGTTCAGGAAAAGTATGGTAATCAGTTGGAGTATCTGTGGGAGAAATCGCCTGATACAGCTGTATTACGCCATGAAGGTAATCAAAAATGGTATGCTGTTTTAATGAGAATCTCTTGGGATAGGCTAGATAAGGGGAGAGAAGGGCTAGTCGAAGCAGTTAACCTCAAACACGACCAAGTAGCTGACTTGCTTTCAAAAAAAGGCATTTATCCAGCCTTTCATATGAACAAACGCTACTGGCTTAGTCTGGCGCTTGATGATAGTTTGCAAGATGAAGAAGTGTTAGAACTTATCGAAAGAAGTTGGAACTTGATCGTGAAAAAATAAAGAAATTCACTTGAGTTTTCAAACACTTTCAATTAGCAAAATATTCTTTACTGAAGAAATTTTCAGAAAATATTGGATTTTTTCTTGACAAGTGTTTTTAGCTATGCTAAAATACTAAACAAGACATCAAACGAAGGAGAAAGTCAAACATGAAAACAGCTAAGTTTAATCAATTTGCTTTGTTGTTGAGGTACTCGGGCTAGTGCAAAAGCATTAGTCCTGTTTGGCTTACCAAGCGGGAGTAAATCAACATCTCGCTTGGGCTTCTGAGCGAGATGTTTTTTTAAAACCACATTTGGAAAAGGGGAAATCTTATGCGTAAAGTTGAATTTTTTGATACAAGCCTTCGTGATGGGGAACAAACACCTGGTGTTAACTTCTCAATAAAGGAAAAAGTTTCCATTGCAAGACAGCTGGAGAAATGGGGAATTTCTGTAATTGAAGCTGGTTTTCCGGCTGCTAGTCCAGATTCATTTATAGCCGTTCAAAAAATTGCTAGAGCCATGAAAAAAACAGCAGTGACAGGATTAGCTCGTTCTGTAAAATCTGATATTGATGCTTGTTATGAGGCTCTTAAGGATGCCAAGTATCCACAAATTCATGTCTTTATCGCTACCAGTCCGATTCACCGCAAGTATAAGCTCAATAAGAGCAAGGAAGAGATTTTAGAAGCTATCAAGGAGCATGTTTCTTATGCACGTTCTAAGTTTGAGGTTGTCGAGTTCTCTCCTGAAGATGCTACTAGGACAGAGTTGGATTTCCTCTTACAAGTCGTTCAAACAGCGGTCGATGCAGGTGCATCTTATATCAATATCCCTGACACAGTTGGCTTTACGACTCCAGAAGAGTTTGCACGCATCTTTGATCACTTGACTGAAAATATTAAATCAGATCATAAAGTTGTCTTTGGTGTCCACTGTCACGATGATCTCGGTATGGCAACTGCAAATACTTTGACAGCAATTAAACACGGTGCTGGACGTGTCCAGGGAACTATTAATGGTATCGGTGAACGCGCAGGTAATGTTGCTCTTGAAGAAGTAGCTGTTGCTTTGAAGATTCGTGAGGATTTCTTCCAAGCAACTAGCGATATTGTTTTGGATGAAACAATGAATACGTCAGAAATGGTTTCTCGCTTCTCTGGTATTCCAGTTCCTAAAAACAAGGCTGTCGTTGGTGGTAATGCCTTTTCTCATGAATCTGGTATTCACCAAGATGGAGTTCTTAAAAATCCTCTCACTTATGAGATCATCACACCTGAATTGGTTGGTGTTAAGAGCAATAGCCTTCCGCTTGGAAAATTGTCTGGTCGCCATGCCTTTGTTGAAAAACTAAGAGATTTGGCCCTAGACTTTACTGAAGAAGACATCAAACCACTCTTTGCTAAGTTTAAGGCACTAGCGGATAAGAAACAAGAAATCACAGATGCAGATATTCGAGCTCTGGTAGCTGGAACCATGGTTGAAAATCCAGAAGGCTTCCACTTTGATGATTTACAACTTCAAACCCATGCGGACAATGACATTGAAGCGCTTGTTAGTCTGGCTAATATGGATGGTGAAAAAGTCGAATTTAATGCGACAGGGCAAGGTTCCGTTGAAGCAATCTTTAACGCTATCGATAAGTTCTTTAACCAATCTGTTCGCTTGGTGTCCTATACTATTGACGCGGTAACGGATGGAATCGATGCCCAGGCTCGTGTCTTGGTCACTGTTGAAAACAGAGATACAGAAACCATCTTTAACGCAGCAGGTCTTGATTTCGATGTATTGAAGGCTTCCGCTATTGCCTATATCAATGCCAATACTTTTGTTCAAAAAGAGAATGCAGGTGAGATGGGGCGCAGCGTTTCCTACCGAGATATGCCTAGTGTGTAAAGGAGAAGGCTATGACAAAGAAAATAGTAGCACTAGCAGGGGATGGAATCGGTCCAGAAATCATGGAAGCTGGTTTAGTGGTTCTGGAAGCTCTAGCCGAAAAAACTGGCTTTGACTATGTGATAGACAGGCGCCCCTTTGGAGGTGCAGGTATTGATGCTGCGGGGCATCCCTTACCTGATGAAACCCTTAAGGCATGTAGAGAAGCAGATGCTATTCTCCTAGCAGCTATCGGTAGTCCTCAGTATGATGGCGCAGCGATTCGGCCTGAACAAGGCTTGCTGGCTCTTCGTAAGGAACTCAACCTCTATGCTAATATTCGCCCCGTAAAAATCTTTGATAGTCTCAAGCATTTGTCACCTCTCAAACCGGAACGAATTGCTGGTGTAGACTTTGTCGTGGTGCGTGAGTTGACAGGTGGGATTTACTTTGGGGATCATATCCTTGAAGAGCGCAAAGCGCGTGATATCAACGACTATTCCTATGAGGAAGTAGAGCGGATTATTCGCAAGGCTTTTGAAATTGCAAGAAGTCGCAGAAAAATCGTTACTAGTATCGATAAGCAAAATGTTCTAGCAACATCAAAACTCTGGCGGAGAGTAGCTGAGGAAGTCGCGCAAGATTTTCCAGATGTGATCTTGGAACACCAGCTAGTCGACTCAGCTGCCATGCTCATGATTACCAATCCTGCCAAGTTTGATGTCATTGTGACGGAAAATCTTTTCGGAGATATCTTATCTGATGAATCAAGCGTTTTATCAGGCACACTTGGCGTCATGCCATCAGCCAGTCATTCTGAAAAAGGTCCAAGTCTTTATGAGCCCATTCACGGTTCAGCGCCTGATATTGCAGGTCAAGGAATTGCCAACCCTATCTCCATGATTTTGTCAGTTGCCATGATGTTGAGAGATAGCTTTGGACGTTATGAGGATGCGGAGCGTATCAAACGTGCTGTTGAAGCTAGTTTAGCGGCTGGCATTTTAACAAGAGATATAGGAGGACAGGCTTCAACCAAGGAAATGACAGAAGCCATTATTGAAAGATTATGAAGATAAATGAAGGAATCACGCTTGCCCTCTTGATTTGGAATTTGCTGATTTTCTTGATTTATGGCATTGACAAATCCAAGGCAAGAAGAGGTGCTTGGCGCGTCCCAGAGAAAATCATACTCATTTTAGCCCTTACTTGTGGTGGTTTTGGTGCCTGGTTGGCAGGAATCACCTTTCACCACAAGACTAGAAAATGGTATTTTAAAACGGTTTGGTTTCTCGGGATGGTGACCACACTAGTAGCCTTATATTTTATTTGGAGGTAATGGATGGCAGGAAAATCAATTTTTGATAAATTATGGGACCGCCATGTCATCACAGGAGAAGAGGGGCAACCCCAACTCATGTATGTGGATCAGCACTATATTCATGAAGTGACTAGTCCCCAAGCTTTTCAAGGATTACGAGATGCAGGTCGCAGATTGAGACGGCCAGACTTGACATTTGGAACCTTTGACCACAATGTCCCGACAGTTAATATCTACGATATACGAGATGTGATTTCTAAGGCTCAAATTGATAAGCTTGCTGAGAATGTTGAGGAATTTGGGATTGAACATGCGGCCCACGGTTCTGAAAAGCAGGGGATTGTTCACATGGTAGGTCCAGAAACAGGACGAACGCAACCAGGAAAATTCATCGTCTGTGGAGATAGCCACACAGCTACTCACGGAGCTTTCGGAGCCATCGCCTTTGGGATTGGGACTAGTGAGGTTGAGCATGTCTTTGCTACTCAGACGCTCTGGCAAGTTAAACCTAAGAAAATGCTGGTAGAATTCACCGGCGTTCCTCAAAAAGGAGTCTATTCCAAGGATTACATCCTCGCCTTGATTGCCAAGTACGGCGTTGCCTGTGGTGTAGGATATGTGGTGGAATATCGTGGGCAAGCGATTGATGCTCTGACCATGGAAGAGCGAATGACTATCTGCAATATGTCCATCGAGTTTGGCTCTAAGATGGGCATCATGAATCCAGATCAAACTACCTATGATTATCTCAAAGGACGAGAATGTGTTCCCGAAGCTTTCGAGGAGGCGGTTGCCGACTGGAAGACCCTAGTTAGTGATGAGGATGCTGTTTATGATAAGGTTATCCAGATGGATGTTTCAGACTTGGCTCCCATGGTGACTTGGGGAACCAATCCTGCTATGGGGGTTGACTTTGACAGTAGCTTCCCAGAAATTAAGGATATGAATGATGAGCGAGCCTACAATTACATGGACTTGGAGCCTGGTCAGAAGCCAGCAGATATTGAACTAGGTTATATCTTTATCGGGTCTTGCACTAATGCTCGTCTCAGTGACTTGCAACTGGCTGCGCGATTTGTCAAAGGGAAGAAAATTGCTCCCAATCTAACAGCAATTGTAGTTCCGGGCTCTCGTCCTGTCAAACGAGCTGCTGAGAAGTTGGGCTTGGACAAAGTCTTTCTAGATGCTGGTTTTGAGTGGAGAGACCCAGGTTGCTCCATGTGTCTAGGGATGAATCCCGACAAGGTACCTGATGGCGTTCACTGTGCTTCAACCAGTAACCGCAACTTTGAAGATAGACAGGGATTTGGCGCTAAGACCCATCTCTGCAGTCCAGCCATGGCAGCTGCGGCAGCTATCGCAGGGCGCTTCGTAGATGTTCGGCAAATGCCAGAAGCACAGTAAGGAGAGGATATGGAGAAATTTACAGTTTATACGGGAACGACCGTTCCTC